>JAEXLY010000022.1 GCA_023444765.1 Pseudomonadota bacterium
GGGTTGCCGCGGCACGGCACCTCCCGCGTGGCCGCTGGCCAGCTGCGGCCGCGGCGCGACGCGGGGCCGCCAGCAAGCGGACGGGGGAATCACGCCCGTCTGTGGCAAAATTGCGCGATTGCGGCCATGGCCGCGCTGCTGAACGCTGCATGCTGCCGACTCCGTCGCAGTCCTGTTCCGGCCTGGCCGGTGGGCCGGCCCACCCGGCCGGCGTGGCGGAATCCGTGGTCCCGTGATGGCTGACGAGACCGGACACCTGCCGCGGCGTCCTGCCCGGATCCTGATGGCGACGGTGTGGTCGCTGCAGGGGCTGCGGGCGGCCTGGCTCCACGAGTCCTCGTTCCGGCTCGAGGTGTACCTGCTGGTGCTGCTGGCTCCGCTGGCGCTGTGGCTGGGCGAGAACGGCATCGAGCGCGCGCTGCTGCTGGGCAGCTGCCTGATGGTGCTGGCGGTCGAACTGCTCAATTCCGCCGTCGAGGCGGTGATCGAGCGGTACGGCGCCGAACACCACGAGCTTGCCGGCCGCGCCAAGGACATGGGCTCTGCCGCCGTGTTCATGTGCATGGTGAACGTCGTGCTGGTGTGGGGCCTGGTACTGGGTCCGCGCTGGTTCTAGAACCCGAATAGAGGAAGTGTGTCGATGCTGGAGATGTTGAGCGATCCACAGGTCTGGATCCTGCTGCTGACCTTGAGCACGATCGAGATCGTGCTGGGCATCGACAACCTGGTGTTCATCTCGATCGCCGTCAGCAAGCTGCCGCCGGAGCGGCGCGAGTTCGCACGCAAGTTCGGCATTGCCGTGGCCTGCATCACCCGGATCGGGTTGCTGCTGACGCTCGCGTGGCTCGCGAGCCTGACCACCGACCTGTTCGTCGTGCTCGGCCAGGGCATCTCCGTACGCGACCTGGTGCTGATCCTGGGCGGACTGTTCCTGCTGGTGAAGGGCGCGATGGAGATCCGCGACCTCGTCGTGGGAGAGCCGGAGTCGGAAGACATCAACACCAGGCCCAAGGTGTCTTTCGCCGGCGTCATCGCGCAGATCGCCATCATCGACATCGTGTTCTCGCTCGATTCGGTGATCGCCGCCGTCGGCATGGCCGGCGACTACATCCCGGTGATGGTGGCGGCGATCCTGGTCGCTGTGGCGGTAATGCTGCTGGCGGCGCGTCCCCTGGGCGAGTTCATCGACAACAACCCCACCATCAAGATGCTGGCGCTGGCCTTCATCCTGCTGATCGGCGCCTATCTCATTGCCGAGGGCCTGGACGCGCACATTCCGCGCGGCTACATCTACGGCGCCATGGGCTTCTCGGCGCTGGTGGAACTGCTGAACCTGTGGGTCAAGCGCAACGCGCGCCGGCGTGGCGAGAAGCCAACGACAGGCGTCGACGTGCCGCTCTGAACCTCCCCGGATCCCGCGGTGCCCGCCGCCATCGCGTCGGGCACAATGGCCGGCACCCGCCCGGATTGACGCCTCACCCATGATCCATCTCCACCAGATCGACCCGGTCGCCTTCTCGCTCGGACCGCTGCGCGTGCACTGGTACGGACTGATGTACCTGCTGGCCTTCGCCAGCGCCTGGTGGCTGGGCACCCGCCGCATCCGCGCGCGGCGCCTGCCGGTGGACGCGAATGCCTTCGGCGACCTGCTGTTCTACGGCATGATCGGCGTGGTGCTGGGCGGGCGGCTGGGGTCGATCCTGTTCTACGACCTGGACGGCTACCTGGCCGATCCGGTGCGCATGCTCAAGCTCTGGGAAGGCGGCATGAGCTTCCACGGCGGGCTGCTGGGCGTGCTGCTGGCATCGTGGCTGTGGTCGCGCCGGCACGGCCTGCACTTCTTCGACACCATGGATTTCGTCGCCCCGCTGGTGCCTGCCGGCCTCGGGTTCGGGCGCCTGGGCAACTACATCGGCGCCGAGCTGTGGGGCAAGTACACGCAGGCGGGGTGGGGCGTGGTGTTCCCGACCGACCCTGCACTGGCCGGTCGCAGCATGGAACAGCTGCAGGCGCAGTTCGCCAGCGGGGCGCTCGACGCCTTCGCACGCCACCCCTCCCAGCTCTACCAGGCGTTCCTGGAAGGGCTGGTGATGTTCATGGTGCTGTGGTGGTACTCGTCCAGGCCGCGCCCGCGCTTCGCGGTCGGTGGTCTGTTCGCGCTGCTGTACGGCGTGTTCCGCTTCCTGGTCGAGTTCGTGCGGGTTCCCGACGCCGACATCGGCTACATCGCCTTCGGCTGGCTGACGATGGGGCAACTGCTGTCGCTGCCGCTGGTCGCGCTGGGGCTGTTCCTGCTGTGGAAGTCGCGAAGTTCGCCGACGCTGCGGCCGGATGTGGACGGGAAACCGGCATGAGGCAGTATCTCGATCTGCTGCGGCACGTGCTCGAGCATGGCGCGGAGAAATCCGATCGCACCGGCACCGGCACCCGCAGCGTGTTCGGCTGGCAGATGCGCTTCGACCTGGCCGAAGGCTTCCCGCTGGTCACCACCAAGAAGCTGCACCTGCGCTCGATCATCCACGAGCTGCTGTGGTTCCTGAAGGGCGACACCAACATCGCCTACCTCAAGGCCAACGGCGTCGGTATCTGGGACGAATGGGCCGACGCGGCGGGCGAGCTCGGGCCGGTCTACGGACGGCAGTGGCGTGCCTGGCCGGACGGCAAGGGCGGCCACATAGACCAGATGCAGTGGCTGGTCGATGAGATCCGCCGCAATCCCGATTCGCGGCGGCTGGTGGTGAGCGCCTGGAACGTGGCCGAGCTGCCCCGGATGGCGCTGATGCCCTGCCACTCGCTGTTCCAGTTCTACGTGGTGGACGGCAGGCTGAGCTGCCAGCTCTACCAGCGCAGTGGCGACATCTTCCTCGGCGTGCCGTTCAACATCGCCAGCTACGCGCTGCTCACCCACATGGTGGCGCAGGCGACGGGCCTGGGCGTGGGCGATTTCGTGCACACGCTGGGCGACGCGCACCTGTACTCGAACCACTTCGCGCAGGCGCGCGAACAACTGGCCCGCGCGCCGCGACCGCTGCCCCGGCTGCGGCTCAATCCCGAGGTCACCGACCTGTTCGCGTTCGGCTACGACGACATCGCCATCGAGGCCTACGATCCCCATCCCGCGATCAAGGCGCCGGTGGCGGTGTGATCGGCGATACGCCAGCGCGCATGCCCGTCCCGGCGCGCAGGGACGACGGGGACGCGGGGCGGCCGCTCCGCATTTCGCTGGTCGCCGCGGTCGATCGCCGGGGCGCGATCGGCAAGGACAACGCACTGCCCTGGCACCTGCCCGACGACCTCAAGCGGTTCAAGGCGCTGACGCTCGGCAGGCCCGTGCTGATGGGGCGCAGAACGGCCGAATCGCTCGGTCGCGCGCTGCCCGGGCGGCCCAACCTGGTGCTCACGCGCAGCGGCCGCGCGCCCTTCGCCGGCATGCGCGCGGTCGCGACGATGGCCGAGGCGGTCGACCTGGCTGCGGCGGAGGGCGCGGAGGAACTGTGCGTGATCGGCGGCGCGGAGATCTACGCGCTCGCGCTGCCATTGGCGACCGACCTGCGCATGACCCACGTCGATACCGTGGTGGCGGGCCCCGATGCCGTGTTCCCCGACTGGAACGCGGCGGAGTGGCTGGCGCTGCGGCGCGAGTTCCATGCCGCCGACGGCAGGCACGCGTTCGCCTTCGAGTTCGTCGACTACGTCCGGCGCGGAAGCGTGCGCTGCTGACCAGCCGGCGAGCGCCGGAACCGGGTCAGGCCGACACTTCGCGTCCGGGAACCTGCACCAGGTTCAGGCCTTCGGCATCGAGTTGCAGCGCGGTCAGCGTCCCGCCCCAGACCGCCCCGGTATCCAGGGCATGCACGCCGAGTCCGATGAACAGGCCCAGCGAGGACCAGTGGCCACAGACGATCTTCAGATCGCGTTCGACCCGGCCGGGGACTTCGTACCAGGGATACAGCCCCGGTTGCTGCGTGCCCGGCGCGCCCTTCTCCTCGAACGCGATCCGTCCGCGCGGCGAGCAGTAGCGCATGCGCGTGAACACGTTGATGATCGCGCGATCGCGGTCGGACCCGCGCAGCCGCGGCGACCATGCGGGCTGGTCGCCGTACATGTTGCGCAGCAGCTTGCGGGCCTCGCCACCACGGAGCTTGCGTTCGATCTCGCGCGCGTGCTGCTCGGCGATCGCCGTGGTCCACTTCGGGGCCAGGCCGGCGTGCACCATGAGCCAGCCCAGCGAGCGATCGACGTGGACCAGCGGCTGCGTGCGCAGCCAGTCGAGCAGCACGTCGCGGTCCTCGGCGAACAGGACCGACTGCAGGTCGGGCTTGACCTTGCGTTGCTCGGGACGGCTGCGTTCGGCGATCGCAAGCAGCGAGAGGTCGTGGTTGCCGAGCACGGTGACCGCGTTCTCGCGCAGGGAGTGCACCAGCCGCAGGGTCTGCAGCGACTCCCCACCGCGGTTGACCAGGTCGCCGCAGAACCACAGGCGGTCGCGGGCCGGATCGAAGCGGATCTTCTCGAGCAGGCGTTGCGTGGGGCCATAGCAGCCCTGCAGGTCTCCGATCGCCCAGACGGCCATGGCTGCCCTTTTTTTAGTGCAGCGTGCGTGGCACGGCCAAGGTGAAGGGCGGTATCGGCGCGTCGAAGCGGGTGCCGTCGTCGCCGACCATGTCGTAGCTGCCCTCCATGGTGCCCACCGCGGTGGGCAGGGTGGCGCCGGAGGTGTAGACGAACTGCTCGCCAGGTTCCAGCCGCGGCTGCTCGCCGACCACGCCGTCGCCGCGGACTTCCTCGGTGCGGCCGTTCGCGTCGGTGATGATCCAGTGCCGGGCCACGAGCTGCGCCGGCAGGCGGCCGAGGTTGCGGATCCGGATGGTGTAGGCGAAGACGTAGCGGTCGTCCTCGGGCTCCGATTCCTCGTCGAGGAACTGGGTGGCGATCTGGATCTCGAGGCTGTAGTCGGCATTGCGGCTCATGCACGCAGTGTATGCGCTGGCCGTGAACGGTTCGACTACGCCGCCCCGGTGCGTGGCCGCCACCGCGCTCACGGGCGCTGGTTGGCCAGGCGCACGAAATCGGCCACGGCGAGCTGTTCCGCGCGCGCCTGGGGGTCCACGCCGGCGGCGCGGATCAGGGCTTCGTCACACAGTTTCGACAGCGCGTTGCGGAGGGTCTTGCGACGTTGCCCGAAGGCGTCGCGGACGATCGCGGCGAACCGCGCAGGGTCCTCGATTCCGACCGCTCCGGGAGCGCGCGGGACCAGCCGCACCACCGCCGAGTCCACCTTGGGCGGCGGACGGAAGGCCCCGGGACCGACCGTGAACAGCGCGGTGACCCTGCACCAGGCCTGCAGCATCACGCTCAGCCGCCCGTACACCTTGCTGCCAGGGACGGCAGCCATGCGGTCGACCACTTCCTTCTGCAGCATGAAATGCATGTCGCGGATGGCCGCGGCATGCTCGAGCGCGTGGAACAGGATCGGCGAGGACAGGTTGTAGGGCAGGTTGCCGACCAGGCGGATCGGCTGCCCCGCCGCCAGCGCGGTGAAGTCCACGTCCAGTACGTTGGCGTGCACCAGGGCCAGTTCCCCGTGTGCGCGGGCAGCCTCGGCCAGCGGGGTGAGCAGGTCGCGGTCGAACTCGATCGCGGTCAGGCTGCCGTGGCGCTGCAGCAACGGGAAGGTCAAGGCGCCCTGGCCGGGGCCGATCTCGACGATGCGGTCGCCGGGCCGGGGGTCGAGTGCGAGGATGATCCTGTCGACCACCCCGCGTTCGTGCAGGAAGTGCTGGCCGAGCGACTTCTTCGCCGGTGCGCTGAAGCCGCTCACAGCAGCCGGGTCCCGGGTGGCACGTCGCGGTCCGGAACGCACAGCGCCACGGGTCCGTCGGCATCGTGGAAGCCGGTCACCAGGACCTCCGACATCAATGGGCCGATCTGCCGGGGCGGGAAGTTGACGACAGCCACCACAAGCCTCCCCACCAGGTCCTCCGGGCGGTACAGGTCGGTGATCCGGGCACTGGACTTGCGCATGCCGATGTCCGGTCCGAAATCCACCTCGAGGACGTAGGCGGGCTTCCGCGCTTCGGCGAACACCCGGGCGGACCGGACGCGGCCGACCCGGATCTCGACCTTGAGGAAGTCGTTCCAGTCGATGGCCTGCATGGTTGCGGCAGGGTGGGCGGAACCGGTGGCTGTGGGTTCGGGCATGAGGGTCGGCCTGCGGCAGGAGGTAGCGCCGCGCTGGGAAGCATCGGTGCAAGGTTGGATGATCGGGTCCCGTCCGGCCTGGACGGGACACGGGTGGCGCGCGGACGGGTTCAAGCCGCGCGGCCGCGCGCCATGCGCGCGCAGGTTTCGATCGCGGCATAGAGGCTGGACGGATCGGCGCGTCCGGTCCCGGCGAGGTCGAACGCGGTGCCATGGTCGACCGCGACGCGCGGCCACGGCAGGCCCAGGGTCAGGTTCACCGCGCGCTCGAAACCGCTGTACTTGAGCACCGGCAGCCCCTGGTCGTGGTACATCGCCAGGACGGCGTCGAATCCGCGCAGCTTCGCCGGCAGGAAGGCGGTGTCCGCAGGTAGCGGTCCGGGCAGGTCCATCCCTGCGCTGCGCAGCCGTTCGAGCAGGGGCGCGATCACCTCGATCTCCTCGCGCCCGAGGTGCCCGGACTCGCCGGCGTGCGGGTTCAGCCCGAGCACCGCGATGCGTGGTTCGGCGATCCCGAAATCGCGGCGCAGCGCGCCGTGCAGGATGCGAAGCGTCCGCTCCAGCGCCTGCGCCGTGATCGCGTCCGCCACCTCGCGCAGCGGCAGGTGGGTGGTCGCCAGCGCCACCCGCACGATGTCGTTGGCCAGCATCATCACCACGTCGCAGCCGGCCTCTCCCGCCAGCAGTTCGGTGGTGCCGGAGTACGGGATGCCGCCCTCGTTGATGGTGGCCTTGTGCACCGGTCCCGTCACCATCCCGCCGCAACGGCCGTCCCGGCACGCCGCCGCCGCCTGCTGGAGGGCGTAAACGACCGCGGGGGCGTTGCGCGGGTCCGGGCGCCCCGGCACGCATGGCGCGGCGGCCGGCACCGGATGCAGCGGCAGTTCGCCCGGGCCAGTGGCGGCGGCATCGGGCGGCAGCAGGGACAGCGGCAGGGACAGGCGCAGCGCCGCCTGTTGCAGCGAGTCGGGATCGCCGAAGGCGACCAGGTCGGCGTCCCAGTCGCGCTGCACTGCGCGCACGCACAGCTCAGGCCCGACGCCTGCCGGTTCGCCCGGCACCAGCGCCAGCCGCGGGCGCGGCATCTCAGCCGCCGTCGCCGCCGCTGGGCTGGACGTTGCCGGTCCGGATGTCCACGTAGGCCTCGCCGCGCATCTCGCGCACGTAGCGGTCCCACTCGTCCTCGAGCTTGCGCTGGCCGATCGCCTCGCGCACCTGGGCACGGCGGTTCTCGTCGCCCGCGCTCGCCTGGCGGCTGCCGGTGCGCTGCACGATGTGCCAGCCGGCCTGGGTGCGGAACGGGGCCGACACCTGGCCGTCCTCCAGCGTCGCGACCTGGCCGCCGAACTCGGGGCCGAACTCGTCCTGGGTGAACCAGCCCAGGTCACCGCCCTCGGCCTTGCTGACCGTGTCGTCCGAGTGTTCGCGGGCCACTTCCTGGAAGTCCGCGCCACCGGCAATGCGTGCGCGCAGGGTGTCGATGCGGGCCTTCGCCTCGCCGTCGCCGCCGGCGCCCTCGGCCGGACGCACCAGGATGTGGCGGGCGCTGTACTGGGTGACCGTGCCGCCGCCCGCCTGGCTGCCGTCGCGCGTGTCCACCAGCTGCAGCAGCTGGAAGCCGCTGGGGCCGCGGATCGGGCCGATCACGTCGCCGGGCGACATGGAGCGGATCGCGCTGGCGAATGCCACCGGGATCTCGTCCAGGCTGCGCCAGCCCAGGCTGCCGCCCTCGAGCGCATTGGGGCTGTCGGAATAGCGCACCGCCGCGGCTGCGAACTCCATTTCGCCGCGATCGAGCAGGCCCTTGATGCCGTCGATCTTCTGCTGGCCGGTGGCGATCTGCTCCGGCGTGGCGCCCTCGGGCAGGGCCACCAGGATGTGCGCCAGCTGGTACTGCGTGCCGCCGGCCTGTGCTGCCATCGCCGCATCCACCTCGGCGTCGCTGACGCTGATGCGGCTCTGCGCGAAGCGCTGGCGCAGACGCTGGATCAGCATCTCGTCGCGAAGCGAGCTGCGGAAGTCGTCGAGCGACATGCCATCGCGCGCGAGTTGCTGCCGCAACTGGTCCGGCGACAGATTGTTCTGCTGGGCGATGTTGCCGACCGCCATGTCCACTTCCGAATCGCCCACGCGCACGCCGGTTTCGGCCGCGCGCGTGGTCTGCAGCTTGACCAGGACGAGGCGCTCCAGCACCTGGCGCTCGAGCACGGGGCGCGGCGGCAGCTGGTTCTGGCGTCCGGCGTACTGCGCTTCGATGTTGGCGACGGCGCGGTCGAGCTCGCTCTGCAGGATCACGTCCTCGTCGACCACGGCCGCGATGCGCTCGAGCGGCTGGACGGTTTGCGCCTGGAGGGTGCCGGCCAGCAGCAGGGCGGCGCACAGGAATGCGATGCGGGTTTTCATGGGGAGAGGTCTGCGGGGAGGTCGCCGTCGTCCACGCCGGTGCGCAGCTCCGAGGGCGGGACGAGGTAGAGGTCGTCGCGGTGATAGCCGAGAATAGCACGGCGCAACCGGCCCCGATTGTCGGGTCCGGCCGAGCCCAGGCCCTTGAGTTCGATCTCCAGCTGGATCGAATCGTTCATCTCGCCGCGGGTGTTGCGCACGTAGCGGCGACCCACCAGGCGGGCGGCGATGCAGCAGCTTTCCCACTGCACGCCGGCGATGCCTTCGATCACTTTGTTGTCCTGGAGGGAGTAGTAGTAGCGGCCCACCAGGCTCCAGGTCGGATTGAGCGGGTACAGGAAGGACAGGTCGACCTGCTCCAGCAGGTCGCTCTGGTCGAGGACGTTGCGCCGGTAGCGATACGACAGATTGATGATGCCGTCGTCCCCAACCAGGTAGCGGGTGCGGACACTCGCCAAGTCCTCGCGCCGGCTGGCAGGGTTCCACTGGTACGAGGCGCCGATCGTCCAACGATCGTTGATCGCGTAACTGGTATCGGCGACCCAGGATGAGCTGCCTTTCTCGACTGGCACTTCGCCGCCCAGTGTGATCCGCGCGTCCTCGAAGTAGTGGATCTGGCCAATGCTGGCCGAGAGCTTCTCGCGGCCATCGGACTCGCGGATCATGCGTGTGGTCAATGCCACGGTGAGCTGGTTGGCGTCACCCTGCCGGTCCGCGCCCGAATAGCGGTTGTCGCGGAACAGTTGCCCCCAGCTGAAGCTCATCGGCCGCGTATCGAACAGCGGCATGTCGTCCTGGTCGCGGTACGGCGAATTGAGATAGAACAGCCGCGGCTCGAGGGTGTGCAGGAAGGTCTCGCCGCGGAACCGGGTGTCGCGTTCGAAGAACAGGCCCGCATCCACACTGCCGATCGGCTGGCTACGTGAAGGCGAGCGGCTTGCGAACTCCTCGTCCAGCTGGTACGCCGTATAGCGCCACGCAAGTGTGGGCGTGATGAACCAGCTCGCGCCTTCGAGCGGCATGCTCAACCACGGCTTGAGGTCCAGGCGGCTGCCGCCCGGGCGACGCTCGTCGTCCACGTGCGCGAAGCGCACCGCCTCGGTGTCGGCACCGGCCACGAACCGGCCGAATGGCTGCTCCCAGCGGAAGTAGGCGCGAGGTAGGCGGTTGTAGGCAAGTTGCCACTCGCGAAGCGTGTAATCAGCGAGATGGTGATAGTCCGCAGCGAGTCCGGCGCTCCAGTAACGACTGCGGCCGTAGATGCCTATGTCACTGGTCAGCGAATACGCCGATATGCCCTCGGCGTTGCTGCTGGCGTCCTCGAGCCACCGCGGGTCACTGAGCCAGTAGACATTCGCCAGCGCCCGCCAGGTCCCGTTCACGTTGTGGAAACCGTTGAAACTGAACATGCCGCGATCCTCTTCCCGGTAGTTTTCCGGTGGGATTCGCGGATCGGCGATTTCCTCAGGGCGCTCGCGCCAGGTCAGGTCGTCCGACCGGAGGACCTGGAGGTCGAAGGTCCCGCCACTACGCTCGGTGAGGTAGCGGAACTCCGTGCCCAGCTGCAGGCCGCGGTCGCTCATCCAGCGCGGCGTCAGGGTGAGGTCGTAGTTGGGGGCGAGGTTGAAGTAGATCGGCTGGCGCCAGTCGAAACCGTTGCGGCTCGAGAGGCTGATGCTGGGGTAGAGCAGGCCGGTGCGGCGGCGGTCGTCGATCGGGAAGGCAAGCCAGGGCACGTACAGTACCGGAACCTTGCCGATGCGCAGGGTGGCGTTTCGCGCCACGCCGGTGCCTTCCTCGGTGTCGACGTCGATGCGTTGCGCGCGCAGTTCCCACCAGCGCTGGCTGGGCGGGCAGCTGGAATAGGTGGACCCGAACATCCGGCCCCTCGACTGTTCCATCTCGATCCGCTCGGCTCCGCCGTTGCCGCGGCGCTCGGTGAGCTGGTAGCGCACGTTGTCGATGCGGTGCGAATCGGTGTTCTGGTCGCCCTCCAGGCGTTCGGCTATCACGCGCATGCCGGAATCCTGGTAGCGCACGTTGCCGGTGGCTGTATAGGTGCCGGTGTCCTGGGAGAATTCGATGTTGTCGGTGCCGAGGAACTGGTCGCCACGGCGCAGGGTGACGTTGCCGGTGACGTTGTAGATCCCGCCATCCACGCCCATGGTCTGGTCGCCCTGGATGTCGGTGGGCAGGTTCTCGCGGTCGGCGGCGTTGCCCACCGGCGGCTGCGCGTCGGGGAACAGCGGTACGGCGTCCTCGACCGGGCACATCGACCAGTCGACCGGGATGTCGTCGTCCGCGTGGGCTGCCAGCGACAGGGCGATGCAGAGCGGCAGGGGCAGCAGGCGGAACGCGGGTCGCACGCGACGGGATCCCGGAGACGGAAAGGCCGCTAGCTTGCCGCAAGCCTCGTGCAGCGGCAATGCGGGCCGCCAGCGCCGGTTCATGCGGCCCAGGGTGGCCCCTCGGCCAGCGCCGCGACATGGGCGACCGCGCATTCGGCCAGCGCTTCCAGGTGGTAGCCGCCCTCGAGCATGGACACGATGCGGCCCTCGGCGTGGCGCGCGGCCAACCCGTGCAGACGCCCGGTCAGCCAGCCGAAATCCTCCGGATCCAGCTCCAGCTGGGCCATCGAATCGCGACGGTCGCCATCGAAGCCCGCGGAGATCAGCAGCAGCTGGGGCGCGAACCCCTCCAGGGCCGGCAGCAGGATTTCCTCCCAGCTGTGCCGGAACGCCTCGCCGCCGGCGCCCGCCGGCAGCAGCGCATTGACGATGTTGCCCACGCCGCGCTCGTTGCCGGCCCCGGTCCAGGGATACAGCGGCGCCTGGTGCGAACTCGCGTAGAGCACCCGGGGATCCTGCTCGAAGATCGCCTGCGTGCCGTTGCCGTGATGCACGTCGAAATCGACGATGGCCACCCGCGCCAGCCCGAACCGGTCGAGAGCGTGCGCAGCGGCCACGGCGATGTTGTCGAACAGGCAGAAACCCATGGCGGCGTCGATCGTGGCGTGGTGGCCAGGCGGGCGCACCGCGCAGAAGGCGACGTCGGTCTCGCCCTGCATCACCGCCTCGGTGGCCGCGATTCCGGCCCCGACCGCACGCAACGCCGCCTCGGGCGAGCCCGGGGAAACCACCGTGTCCGGATCGAGCCGGAGCCTGCCCGGCGGATGCGGCGCCAGCACCGTCGCCAGCAGGCGCGGGTCATGCACGCGCAGCAGCTGCCCCCGGGTGGCGCGCGGCGCCTCCACCCACTCCATCGCAGGAAACGCTTCGTGCAGCGCTTCGAGCACCGCTCCAAGCCGTTCCGGACACTCGGGATGGCCCGGCCCGGTGTCGTGCTCGAGGCACGCCGGATGGGTGTAGCCGAGGACACGCGCCACGGCGGCGTCCTAGCGGCGCTCGTGGCGCCAGATGACTTCGCCGTGCCCGTCGGCGCGCGCCAGCACCCGGGCCAGCACGAACAGCAGGTCGGAAAGCCGGTTGAGATAACCGATGGCCTGCGGGCGGACGGCCTCGTGCCGCGAGAGGGTCACCGCCTCGCGCTCGGCACGGCGCACCACGGTGCGGGCGACATGGCAACGGGCGGCCGCCTCCCCGCCGCCGGGCAGGATGAAATCCTTCAGCGGAGGGAGGTCGCCGTTGTAGTGGTCCAGGCGCTCTTCCAGCCGTGCGATGTCGGCATCGGCGATCGCGGCGTGGCCGGGGATGCACAGTTCGCCGCCGAGGTCGAACAGCTGGTGCTGGACCGAGACCAGCAGGTCGCGGATGTCCTCGGGCAGCGGCGTCGCCAGCAGCAGGCCGATGGCCGAATTGGCCTCGTCGACGGTGCCGTAGGCGCCGACCCGCGCGGAATCCTTGGGCACGCGGCTGCCGTCGCCCAGCCCGGTGGTACCGTCGTCCCCGGTGCGGGTGTAGATCTTCGACAGGCGGTTGCCCACGACGGGCCCGGTCCCTAGACGGTTTGCGCGCGCAGCGCCGGCAGGCGGACGCGCAGCAGTGCAAAGCCGCCGAACAGCAGCGCCGAATAGGCCAGCGTGCTCAGCAGGGTGGTCTTGAAGAACGGCACGGCCGCGATGTAGCAGGGCAGCAGGCCCGTGCTGCAGGCCGGATAGCCCGGGACCATGAACGCGGTCACCCAGACCGCGAAGTTGCTGACCAGGAAGAACAGCACCGATCCGGCCAGCGAATAGCCCAGCACGCGCGCCCCGTTCACCCGGCCACGCAGGCCGAACGCCAGCACCACGGTCGCGGCGATGCTCAGGTAGTTGGCCAGCAGGCTGGGCAGGTAGGCGGCCGTCGTGAGGTAGGCCAGGTAGGCATCGCCGCGGAGCAGGCCCAGCGCCAGGTCGGCCACCAGCATGGCCAGCACCGGGACCACGAACGCCAGGCTGCGGCGGGCGAAGTAGGCGCCACCGAACAGCGCGATCGCCTCGATCGGGGCGAAGTTGGGCGGCAGCGGCAGCAGGCGCGAGAACGCGGCCAGCAGGATCATTGCCGTCAGGACCAGCGGGCCGGGTGCGAACGGGGTCTCGGAAGCGGGTCGGGTCATGGCAGGCGGTCGCGACATGGGAAACGCCGGCATTCTACCCGCTTCGCACCGGCCCCGGCCGCACGGGCGCGAACGGCGCTGCCGGTATGATGCCGGCGCATGACCGACCTGCAGATCCACGACGTGCTGATCATCGGCGGCGGCCTGGTCGGCGCCAGCCTGGCGCTGGCGCTCGATCGCGCGGGCGTATCCGCCGCGCTGGTCGAGGCGACGCCGGCAGGCGCGATGCCGCAGGTGTTCGACCAGCGCAACCTCAGTTTCGCCGAGGCCACCGTCAACGCCCTGGGCGCGCTGGGCGTGATGGCGCGCCTGCAGCGTCCCTCCGGCGCGATCCGCCGCATCCACATCAGCCGCGAGGGCGACTTCGGCCAGGCACTGCTGGAGGCCCGCGACTTCGGGCGCGAGGCGTTCGGCCAGGTGGTGGTGGCGCGCGACCTTGGCGACGCGCTCGAGGCACGCCTGGACGAGGCATCGCGGATCACGCGCCTGCGCCCCGCGCGCTTCTTGGGGTTCGACGAGGTGCAGGGCGACGGATTGCGGCACGTGCGCGTGGCCGGGGCAGAGGGTGAACGCGTGCTGCGCGCGCGCCTGGTGGTGGCGGCCGACGGGGCCGGCAGCCAGGTGCGCCAGGCCGCGGGCATCGAGGCGGCGACGCACGACTACGGGCAGCGCCTGTTCGTCGCGCGCCTGCGTCCGCAGCGGGCGCCGGACGGCACCGCCTACGAGCGGTTGCGCGACGCCGGTCCGACCGCGCTCCTGCCGCGAGGCGACGGTTGCTACGGCGTCGTCCATGGCGTGGCGACGGGCGAGGCGCAGGCGGTCGCCGCACTGGACGGCCCCGGCTTCCTCGCGCGCGCGCAGCACGCGTTCGGCTGGCGCGCGGGGCGCTTCCTGGAAGTCGGCGAGCGCAGCGTGTATCCGGCCCAGCGCGCGGTCGCCGGGCACACGACGGGACGCCGCCTGGTGCTGGTGGGCAATGCGGCGCAGGCGCTGCACCCGATCGGCGCGCAGGGTTTCAACCTGGGGTTGCGCGACGCGCTGACGCTGGCCGAACTGCTGCCAGGCGCGGAGGATCCCGGCGCCGATGCGCTGCTTGCCGAATATGTCCGCCGCCGCCAGGAAGACCGCCGCCGGACGCTCGCATTTTCCGACGGACTGGCCCGCATCACGGCCAGCCCGGCGCCGCTGCTGCGTCCGCTGCGCAGCCTGGGGCTGAGCGCCATCGGCGCGGTGCCCGCGCTGCAGTCGCTGCTCGCAGGTGGAGCGATGGGCTATCGCGGCGATGTCCCGGCGCTGTGTCGCGGGGGCGCGGCATGAGCCGGCGCGATCCGCACGACGTGGTGGTGGTGGGCGGCGGCGTGGTCGGCGCTGCCTGCGCGCTGGCCCTGGCGCAGGAAGGGCTCGACACCTGCCTGGTCGAAGCCAGGCGCCCGCCGGCCTGGTCGCGGGAAAAGCCCGATCTGCGGGTCTATGCCATCGCACCCGACAATGCGGCGCTGCTCGAGGCGGTCGGCGCCTGGCCGGTCGTCCGCCGGGCGCGCGCGCATCCATATCGCCGCATGCACGTCTGGGACGCCGCCGGCGGCCGCCCGCTCGTGTTCGACGCCGACGCCCTGGCGAGGCCGGAGCTGGGCTGGATCGTCGAGAACGGCCTGCTCGTGGATGCGTTGTGGCAACAGCTGGAGCAGGCCGGGGTGCGCCTGCGCTGCCCGGCTGCGGTGGACGCGCTGGAGGAGGACGCCGATGGTGCGCGTCTGCGGCTGGACGACGGCAGCCGGGTGGCTGCGCGCATCGCGATCGCAGCGGACGGCGCCGGTTCGCGGCTGCGCTCGCTCGCCGGCATCGAAGTGGACGCGCGCGACTATGCGCAGCAGGGCGTCGTGGCATACGTGCGCACCGCGCGGCCACATGAGGACACCGCGTGGCAGCGCTTCCTGCCGACCGGCCCGCTGGCGCTGCTGCCGTGCGCCGATGGCACCTGCTCCATCGTCTGGACCCTGCCGCAGGACGAGGCGACGCGCGTGCTGGCGCTGGACGAGCAGGCCTTCGGCCGCGAACTCACCGCTGCCTTCGAGGCGCGCCTCGGGGATATCGTGCCTGTCGGCCGACGCGTGGGTTTCCCGCTGCGGCGTCAGCTCGCGGTGGCCCAGCAGCGTGGCCGCGTGCTGGTGATCGGCGACGCCGCGCATGCCGTGCATCCGCTCGCCGGGCAGGGCGTCAACCTGGGCTTGCGTGATGTGGCTGCACTGCGCGCCTCGGTAGGCGATGCCCGGCGCCGCCAGGCCCGCTGGGACGCGCCGCAGCGCCTGGCCCGCTGGGCGCGCGGCAGGCGCAGCGACAACACGGTTGCCGCCTACGGGTTCGAGGGCATCAACCTGCTGTTTTCCAACGACGCCATCGCGCCCACGCTGTTGCGCGGGCACCTGCTCGGGGTCGCCGGGCGGCTGCCGCCGCTGCTGCAGCTGTTCTGGCGACGCGCCGCAGGCGTCTGATCCATCGCCGGAAGGTCAGTGCGGCGCGCTGGCCGGCGTACCGCGCAGGCGCTGGGCCAGGGTCACGATGCCCACGACGATGGCCCCGGCGACGATGCCGACCGCGGCGTTGATCAGCATCGGGGTCAGCGCGCCGAGTACCGCGCCCAGCCCCGGCACCTGCGTGGCTTCGACCGCGGCGTCCCCGATCCATTCGCTGATCGCATGGAAGCCGTGGGTGAGGATGCCGCCGCCCACCAGGAACATGGCCGCGGTGCCGGCCACCGCGAGGCCCTTCATCAGCCAGGGCGCCATGCGCAGGATGCCGGTGCCCACCGCGCGGGCGAACCCGCTGATGCCCCGGCTGAGATAGAGACCGAAATCGTCGAGCTTGACGATGCCCGCGACCAGCCCGTATACGCCCACCGTCATCAGCGCCGCGATGCCGATCAGGACGCCGAGCTGTACGCTGAACGGCTTGTCGGTGACGGTGCCGAGCGAGATGACGATGATCTCGGCAGACAGGATGAAATCGGTACGGACCGCGCCCTTGATCTTGTCCTTCTCGCGCTCGACCAGTTCTGCGTCGGGTGCGGCCAGCGCCGCGGCGTGCTGCAGGTGGTGCGCCTGTTGCTCGGCACGGCCGTGCAGGAACTTGTGCAGCAGTTTCTCCGCGCCCTCGTAGCACAGGAAGAGGCCGCCCGCCATGAGTAGCGGCGTGACCAGCCATGGCAGGAACGCGCTGATCGCCAGCGCCGCCGGCACCAGGATGAGCTTGTTGCGGACCGAACCCTTCGCCACCGCCCAGACCACGGGAAGTTCGCGGTCCGCGCGCACGCCGCGCACCTGCTCGGCATTGAGCGCCAGGTCATCGCCCAGCACGCCGGCCGTCTTCTTCGCCGCCACCTTGGTCATGACCGACACGTCGTCGAGGATCGTGGCGATGTCGTCGAGCAGGACGAGCAGGCTGGAAGCCATGTGAGGGGCCGGTAGCGGAAAGGAGGCGATTGTAGGGGCATGCCGGGCGCTTGCCCGGTGACGGCGGCGCGTCCACGAGGCGCCGCCACCGGTGACGGCGGCGGCACCCATGGGCGGCGGGCACGCCGTGACGCGACCTGACGTCGTGTCAGCGGACCCTGGCGGTGTATTCGTCGCGGTCGATACGGCCGTCGCCGCTGCTGTCGACGCCATCGAAGCTGTTGGCGAGCGCCGGTTCCGCGGCGGCCTCCGCGCGCGACACCGCACCGTCGCCGTCCACGTCGAGCTGGTTGAAGGCGCGGCTGGCGGCCACCATCGCCGGCCTGGAGACATGCGACCTCACCGTGACCTGCGGTTCGGGCCGGGCAAGGCCGACCGGAGGCGTCGGTGCCGCCGGCGGCGCGTTCGCGGCCTCGATGGCGGCGCGTGCCGACACCACGGCTTCCGCGGCTGCCTGGCGGGCGGCGTCGCTCGCGACGGCCGCGTGGCGTTCTCCAACGCGTGCATCGACCACCGCGCCCAGCGGC
>JAEXLY010000075.1 GCA_023444765.1 Pseudomonadota bacterium
CCATGGCCCACCCACCGCATCGCTCGGACGCCATGCCCCGCCTCCCACGCATCGCCCTGCCCGCCATTCCGCAGCACGTGATCCAGCGCGGCAAAGACCGCCGACCGTGCTTCTTCCAGCCCATCGACCACGTGCGATACCTGGACGAGCTGCGCACCGCGGCCACCCGGGCAGGCTGCGCGATCCACGCCTACATCCTCATGACCAACCACGTGCACCTGCTGGTGACGCCCGCGGCAAGCGGAAAGGTCGGCGCGATGATGCAGGCACTGGGCCGGCGCTACGTGCGCTACGTCAACGACCGCTACGGGCGCACCGGCACTCTGTGGGAGGGCCGCTACAAAGCGTGCCCCGTGCAGAGCGACGCACACCTGCTGCGCTGCTACCGCTACATCGAGCTCAACCCGGTCCGCGCTGCAATGGTGGCGACGCCCGGTGACCACGCTTGGTCCAGCTACGCGGCCAATGCCTTGGGAACGAGCGAGGCGCTGGTGACGCCCCACCCGCAGTACCTGGCGCTTGGCGCCGACGAAGCCGCGCGCCTGTCGGTCTACCGCGCGTGGGGCGCCGAGGCGGTCACGCCCGAGGAGCTGGAGACCACCCGCAACCGGCTGCAACGCCAACAGGCGCTGGGCACCGACCGCCTTACCGAGATGATCGAGGAGCAGTTGGGGCAATCCGTCCGGCTCGGGCGCATCGGGCGGCCCCGGCGGTCGGCGGAATCCGCAAAGACAGACTGAGAAAGTCGACTCTGACCCCTGTTCTCACGACTGATCGCCAACCGGGATCGCTGCAATCCGACCCCGCTATCGGGGGATAAGTTACCTCGCCCCCCTTTCTTCTTACTTCGCTTGCGCCGCAGCGCACCGCTGCGTCAGAAGACGCCTCACCGGTTCTCTAACATTGTCCCTGACACCTTTTCCCCCAGGAAAATGTACCTGACCCCTTTCTCGCCCCGGGCATTGTCCGCCTGAACCTCCAAGTCTCGTTCCACCGCTAGAGATCCTCAAAGGGAAGGGGGAGTGCGATGCAGGCTCGCTTGCGTAGTTGCCCCAATACCGCGACGTCTTGCTGCTGGGCAGCAAAGGTCGTCCTAGTCTTGCTGGCTATTAGTGGCGGCGCCTCGGCTCAAC
Source organism: Pseudomonadota bacterium (assembly GCA_023444765.1). GTDB lineage: Bacteria > Pseudomonadota > Gammaproteobacteria > Xanthomonadales > Xanthomonadaceae > Luteimonas. The sequence continues at coordinate 1,134 of JAEXLY010000075.1, forward strand.
AGTCCAACATCCGCGCCGGCCAAACGGTTACGGCATGGAAGGGTTTCGCCATCACCGGGGAAATCAGTTACGCCATAGCAACTCGATCAGGTTCGGGAAAGGTCGAGTACTGGTGGATCGTCAAGCCGTGGGGCTACACGACCTCCACAAAGACCTTGGCCGCACCCCGGGGGCGCCTCGAAATTCCGTGGTACGGACTGTGGCATGAGCTACGGGTGCGCTCCGCGGAAGATGCATCCATCGATGTTCGCGATAGTGGAGAAGTTAGAACGTTGCCAACAATCAAGTTCTAGATCCCGATAGGAGATCGGTTATGCGCAGTCAGAAAGGTATCGGCCTAGTTGCTGCCTTGGCCATCGGCGGTGGTGTCGTTGCACTTGGCGGCTTGGGTTACGCCGTCAAGAAGACAGGAGATCGTATCGGCGCTGTAAGCGACAATGCCGTAAGAGCAGTGGATGCTCGAATGGGCGAGTTCGTCCGCGCCATTCCTGGTGAACGATACAACCAGTTGATCGATGATCTTTATGGGGAAGACCAAGGTAAGAAGGAGCGCGCACAAGCGTTCTTGACGCGCCTGGCGGGATTGAAGCTGGATGCCAACTATCAGGTCTCGGCTGCGTTCGGGTTCGACGAAAAGCCCGCTGTACGCGCTCAACTCTTCCCTTCCGCATCAGCTTCCATGGAAGCTGTCGAGCTGTACTTCAGCGGGAACGAGAACCTGGTTCCAGTTCGAAGCACCATACTCGCGGCACCCTCCGCGAAGGACCGACGCGACGCCATGATTGCGGCAACCAAACAACTACTCAGCCAACATGACACGCTGAGGGGCAAGGTTTGGTACTGCCCCGATCATCCAAACTACAGAGCACCAACTCCTGCTCAGAGACGCGGGAATCCATACTCCGGCATGTTTCTAAACTGTCGACACCCGGCTCACAGGAAAATGTCAGAAGACTCAATCGCCAACTACGAGAACCTTTTCTCAACCATCGTAGACGCGCAACTTGCGGCATATCACTCTGGCGCTGCCCCCACACCACTGCCGTCCGAGCAACTTACGGTCGCCTGGAACCAGTTGCGGGACCAGTACGTCATTCTGGCTGTTCTGGAGTCCGATCTGGAGAAGCATAAGAATGACAAGTGTGCGTCAGATGGAACAATCGACTTGAAGGGCAAGGGATGCATCCGCATCTGGGTACACGAGAAAGGTGATCCGAAGAAGGTCGCATACGATGGCGGTGTCTTTAACGTCTCGGTCTTGGATTTCTATCGCAACCCTGCCATTCCGAACGTTGCCCCCGACGGCAGCCCCGTTCGGTTCGTCGCTCGTCGGGCAGACCCTGCCAAGATGTTCGACGCAGAAGCGCTCTTGGCCTATCGCCAAGTCCAACAGCTCCGCAAGGATCAGGCCAAGGCCTTGGGCTCTGCCGCTGCCAAAAAGTAATTATGGCGAACGGTGGCGAACGGGGTCTGGCGAAAGGGGTCAGGTTCACTTTTCCTACGCGCTGGCGCGGCATCCGCCCACGCATGACGGCCGCGTGCGCCGGGCGCGGTGGCCCCTCGGCGGCGGTACCCTGCACCCATGGCCCGACTGCCCCGACTCGACCTGCCCGGCGTGCCGCAACACATCGTGCAGCGCGGCAACAACCGGCTCCCCTGATTCTTGGATGAGGGGGACCGGCTGCGCTACCTCACCTTGCTGCGCAAAGCGCTGACCGCGACCCGCGTGCAGCTGACCTGCCCCCAGGAGCCGTACCACCCATTACTGGGAGAGCCCGGGGTTGAAGGATACTGCCGTAGCGTTTGTTTGGGCTCGTGGTTGGCAGCAAACCGGGCCGGCGGGATGCGTCCGCAACTACTGTGCGGTCGCACCTGGTTGTAGTCACGGCGCCACTCGGCGATGACGCTGCGGGCCTGGCGACGTCCCACCGGCTTTCAGTAGCGGAGCGATCTGGAGTCATGGCGAGGCCTCTTCTTTGCCAATCGGACGGTACTGGCCAGCCACTTAATCACCTCCGTCCCCTTTAGTCCGCCTGCACTTGGGGAATGAACCTGACCCTCTTTATCCGCTACCTCCAACAGCAACGGGCCGTGGGCCGCGATGCCTTCATGGCGATGGTCGAAGCCAAGACCCGGCGCTTCGCCTCCGCCCGCCCCGCCTATCGTCCACGCCGCAGGGCAAAAGAAGCATCGGATTAACTACACCTGCCCCCCGTTCTTAGGGTAATTACATCCGTTCCCTTGAGTGTTACCGTCCCTTTAAGCGTTGCCTTAAGTGTTGTCCCTGACACCTTTCGCCCTACTTCAGTATGATGTCATCGTTGTCATAACAGCCGAACTGATTCGGATAGGCTCGGTAGATGTCTTTCACGGGACGGTTAGATAGCGGCCGACTACCCAACGCATAACCCAATGATGCAAAGACGTTTCGCATATTTCGGCAATTGTCATCGCCAGTGAGACTAAGGGTTGCGTCGCCCGACCTGAGGCTAACCAAACTTCCATCCGAGTCGACCACGGAATAAATAGCCACATTGATCCCCACGATGGAAGCCGACGAAGTAACGGTCCTGTTGCCTGCGAGCACTCGTCGCTGGCCCGTGCCGGTACAGCTCACGTTCCCACCTGACCGCCGTTTGCAGTCGACGCCGGTCGACTCTGTGCGGTACTCCGGCACGGTGCTTTCGTATGAGTCGCTCACCTTCACAATCGACACAAACGCGGTGTAGTCCCCGACGGCGATGCCATCCTGACTGGGCGTGAACTTAGCGTTCGGATACATACGGCTGAAAGACTTGTAGAACGACTCAGCCGCCAAGAACTCGTCGGGATTTGCCGGCAAGTCGACCGTCACGTGGATTACGGCATCTGTGCCGATCTCTTTGAAGTCGCTCAGGCTCTGGCTGAGTTGCACCTCACTCTTGCCAAAGCGCCCGGCGAGCACCTTCTCCGGCACAAACTCTCTTGCGGGCGCAGAACCCACTACAACGGCAAGCAATAGCCCGGTCACTAAACAATGGCGCATCTCGCTACCTCCCACACATATGTTCCGGAACTGTGATCCAACCAGAACTTCAGTCAAATCCCACATGCGAATGTGCAAAACTGGGTCAGATGGACCTGGCGATTATCAGTTACAGCGCAGCGACCCTGTCCCGCGGGCCCCTCATCTCATCAGCCTTCAAAGAAGCAGGAAACCCGGCGACACCGGGCGCGTCATCAATCAACTATACCTGACCCCCGTTCTTCAAAGAAGCATCGGATCAACTACACCTGACCCCGTTCTTGCTACGTGAGAAAATGAACCTGACCCCATTCTCCGCACGCGAACCTCATTCGCCAGTTGATCAATTCGAACGACAGGTTGCGTCACATTAAAATCAAGGAGATTAGGCAACTTGTTGTTGCGATTGCGGGTTCAGACAAGCCCTGGGAATGGTTTGCAGGACGCACTCTGTCTCAAATTGGCGGTCCGGATCGCGCTCAGGGTCCATTTTCAGTCGAGTCTTTTGTGGGAGAAGGAGTGTGCAGTCTCTTCATAAGCAGAACATGATTAGTCAAGCATGCCCTTGAGGAATTTGAGCCCTCGTGAAGCCGCCGCTTCGGCAGCCAAGTCAAAGACCGACCTTAGCTCATCCTCAAGCTCTGAATATTCGCTACTACTGACACTCACTATAGAGTCACCATTCAAATCATACGCCCGAAGGAAATAGTTTCTGTCGGTTACGGTAGATATCCCGCTAGAGGTCATAATCGCCCTCTTCTTCTCGACCCGCTGAATATTAACCTTACCTCTATTATTTTCCCACGCATACGTGGTTGGATTTACTCTCACCCATTCAACTGAACCCTCACGAGTGCCTTTAATGAAATCGGCCAGAAGGATCTTATATTCATCCACAACCTTAGCGGCCATTTGAAACACCCCTCTCAATCATTCGCTTCTCGAGCACGCCCAAAAAGTCGGCGATGGCATTATTAATAGCAGAGAAATCATTTTCTACGCCGAAGTATACTGCGTCGGGTGCACGATTCTCCGCCCCAGGATCCGTGGGACGCACAGTCTTCAGGGAATCTTGCGCACTCAGAAGTGACGCTCTGAGCGTCTGAACAGCGCTGGCAAGTTGAGCGTCATCAGCAAATGGCGAAATAACCCGCCGCACACGCCGACTAATCTCGGAGAGTAGGTCTCGCGCTTCACGATAAGAGATCTCTGGCTGTATGGCATCGAGCCGCTGCGCCATCTCGCTCAACTCAATGGCGACCGTCTGACCCTTTACGGTTCTACCTGCCTCGACCGCTGCTTTTCGTGCCTTCCGAGCTTCAAAGAAAGCCAGGATGGAGAAAAGTAGGCCTGCCGCGCTAAGTACCGTCCCGATCCAGAAAGAGGGCGAGAGCCAGAATGAATTTAGTTGTTCAGCGATCTGTGTGAGGTTCACATCTATCTGACTGGTCAAGTCAACCCCCTACATATTCCTCCGATACTCCCCCCCCACATCGTAAAGGGCATGACTGATCTGCCCCAACGAGTGGGTCTTCACCGCTTCGACCAGCGCTTCGAACACATTCCCCCGTCGCCGCGCCGTGTCCTGAAGATACGCCAGCCCGTGCCCGTCGCGCACTTCGCCGGCAACTGTTTCATCCTCAACCACATGCTCATGCGCCGTTTCCCCTTCCGGCGCCAGCCGGTTGCGTGAGGCCTGCCAGCTTCTAACGTTAGAAATCTGCTGCCCCTTCTCCCCTTCCGTCGACCGGATCAGCTCGATCTCTGTCGCCACCTCGCCCGCATGCTCCTTGGGCAGGAAGGTGTTCACCCCCACCAGCGGCAGGCTGCCATCGTGCTTCTTGTGCTCGTAGTACAGCGACTCTTCCTGGATCTTGCCGCGCTGATACATGGTATCCATGGCGCCGAGCACGCCGCCACGCTCGCTGATGGCCTCGAACTCCTTGTAGACGGCCTCCTCCACCAGGTCGGTGAGCTGGTCGACGATGAAGCTGCCCTGCCAGGGGTTCTCGCAGAAGTTCAGCCCCAGCTCCTTGTTGATGATCATCTGAATCGCCACGGCGCGGCGCACGCTCTCTTCGGTGGGCGTGGTGATGGCCTCGTCGTAGGCGTTGGTGTGCAGGCTGTTGCAGTTGTCGAACAGCGCGTACAGCGCCTGCAGCGTGGTGCGGATGTCGTTGAACTGGATCTCCTGGGCGTGCAGCGATCGGCCGGAGGTCTGGATGTGGTACTTCATCATCTGGCTGCGTTCGTTGGCGCCGTAGCGCTCGCGCATGGCGCGCGCCCAGATGCGGCGGGCGACGCGGCCGATGACGGTGTATTCCGGGTCCATGCCGTTGGAGAAGAAGAACGACAGGTTGGGCGCAAAGTCGTCGATCTTCATCCCGCGCGCCAGGTAGTACTCGACGATGGTGAAGCCGTTGCTCAGGGTGAAGGCGAGCTGGCTGATCGGGTTCGCCCCGGCCTCGGCGATGTGGTAGCCGGAGATCGACACCGAGTAGAAGTTGCGCACCTTGTGGTCGACGAAGTACTGCTGGATGTCGCCCATCATGCGCAGGGCGAACTCGGTGCTGAAGATGCAGGTGTTCTGGGCCTGGTCCTCTTTCAGGATGTCGGCCTGCACGGTGCCGCGCACGGTGGAAAGCGTTTCGGCCTTGATGCGGGCGTAGGTCTCGGCGTCCACCAGCTGGTCGCCGGTCATGCCGAGCAGGGCCAGGCCGAGGCCGTCGTTGCCGGGCGGAAGTTCGCCGTGGTAGCGCGGGCGTTCGCGGGCTTCGAAGAAGGCGTCGATCTTGCGCTGCGCGTCGGCCCAGCGGTCGGGATCGGCCTTGAGGTATTTCTCCACCTGCTGGTCGATGGCCGTGTTCATGAACAGCGCGAGGATGATCGGCGCCGGGCCGTTGATGGTCATCGACACGCTGGTGGTGGGCGCGCACAGGTCGAAGCCCGAGTAGAGCTTCTTCATGTCGTCCAGCGTGGGCACGTTGACGCCGGAGTTGCCGATCTTGCCGTAGATGTCCGGGCGCGGGGCCGGGTCTTCGCCGTAGAGGGTGACGCTGTCGAAGGCGGTGGACAGGCGCGCGGCGGGCTGGCCGACGCTCAGGTAATGGAAGCGGCGGTTGGTGCGCTCGGGGGTGCCCTCGCCGGCGAACATGCGGATGGGGTCTTCGCCGCTGCGGCGGTATGGGTAGACGCCGCCGGTGTAGGGGTAGCTGCCGGGCAGGTTTTCCTTGCCCAGGAAGGTGAGCAGCTCGCCCCAGCTCTTGTAGCTGGGGGCGGCGATCTTGGGGATCTTCTGGTGGCTGAGGGATTCGCGGTAGTTCTCGACGCGGATGGTCTTGCCGCGGACCTGGTATTCGTTGACGTCGTCGGTGATGGATTTGAGGCGCTGCGGCCAGTCGCGGAGGTTGCGCAGGTGGTCGCTGGAGAGGGATTGGACGGCGTCGTTGTAGCGTTGGCGGAGGGTGAGGAGGGAGCGGTCGGGGGCGAATGCTTCAAGAGCGCCCCCATCCCCCGCTTCGCGGGTACTTCCCCCGCTTTGCGGGGGAAGAGACGACTGCGAGGGAAGAGACGACTGAGGGGGAAGGGACTGGTGCGGGGGAAGGAGGTCGGCGGCGTCGTAGAGGTCGAGCGCCTTGGGCAGCTTCGGGTCCTGCAGTTCCTGCAGGGCCTGCCAGAAGGACTGGGCGCGGTCGGCGGCTTCGGCCTGCTTTTCGATGGAGCTGTTGATCGCCCTGCCCTGCTCGGCGATCTCGGCCAGGTAGCGCACGCGGCTGCCGGGGATCAGCACGGTGGCGCGGGGTTCCTTGAGGCTGGTGTCGATCTGCGGGTTGAAGTCGCAGCGGGGGGAGGAAATGGGGGGGGGCGATCGAATGTACGCG
>JAEXLY010000087.1 GCA_023444765.1 Pseudomonadota bacterium
CGCTTTACGCGCGCTTCGGTTTCGAGACCTGCGGCCCGTTCGGCGACTACCGCCCCGATCCCTGCAGCACCTTCATGACCCGCGCCCTCGATGGCGCGCACGACGAGGCCACGCGATGAAACAGCCACGACTGGTGGTGGTGGGCAACGGCATGGCCGGCATCCGCACGCTCGAGGAGCTGCTCAAGCTGGTGCCCGGCATGTACGACATCACCGTGTTCGGCGCCGAGCCGCACCCCAACTACAACCGCATCCTGCTCTCGCCGGTGCTGGCAGGCGAGCAGGACTTCGACGACATCGTGCTCAATCCGCTGTCCTGGTACGAGGACAACGGCATCCGCCTGCACCTGGGCAAGGAAGTCACGCGCATCGACCGCGTGCATCGCCGCGTGATCGCCGCCGATGGCACGCAGGCCGGGTACGACCGCCTGCTGCTGGCCACCGGCTCGCTGCCCTTCATCCTGCCGGTTCCGGGCAAGGACCTGAAAGGCGTCATCGGCTACCGCGACATCCACGACACCCAGGCGATGATCGACGCGGCGAAGGTCAAGCGCCACGCGGTGGTGATCGGCGGCGGCCTGCTGGGGCTGGAGGCGGCGAACGGACTGATGCTGCGCGGCATGGATGTCACCGTGGTGCACCTGGCCGGCTGGCTGCTCGAGCGCCAGCTCGATCCGGTGGCCGGCGCGCTGCTGGAGAAGTCCCTGGTCGAGCGCGGACTGAAGTTCCGGCTCAACACCTCCACCAGCGAGATTGTCGGCAACGACGCCGGAGAAGTCGTCGGCGTGCGCTTCTCCGACGGCAGCGAGATCCCGGCCGATCTCGTGGTGATGGCCGCCGGCATCCGCCCCAATACCGCGCTGGCGCAGGAGGCCGGCATCCACTGCAACCGCGGCATCGTGGTCAACGATTCATTGCAGACCTTCGATCCGCGCGTCTATGCGGTCGGCGAGTGCGCCGCGCATCGCGGCATCGCCTATGGTCTCGTGGCGCCGCTGTTCGAACAGGCCAAGGTCTGCGCCAACCACCTGGCCACCTTCGGCATCGGCATCTACAAGGGCTCGGCGGTCTCGACCAAGCTCAAGGTCACCGGCATCGACCTGTTCTCGGCCGGCGAGTTCATGGGCGGCGAGGGCACCGAGGAGATCGTGCTCAGCGATCCGGCTGGCGGCCTCTACAAGAAGCTGGTGATCCGGGACGACAGGCTGGTGGGCGCCTGCCTGTACGGCGACACCGGCGATGGCGCCTGGTACTTCAAGCAGATCAAGGACGCGGTGGCGATCGGCGAGCGCCGCGACACGCTCGCCTTCGGCGAGACCGCGCTGGGCGACAGCGGCACCGGCGGCCAGGACCGGGTCGCCGACATGGCCGACACCGACGAGGTCTGCGGCTGCAATGGCGTGTGCAAGGGCACGATCGTCAAGGCGGTGCGCGAGCAGGGCCTGTTCACCGTGGACGAGGTGAAGAAGCACACCAAGGCGGCGAGTTCCTGCGGCTCGTGCACCGGCCTGGTCGAGCAGATCCTGATGAACTGCCTGGGTTCGAACTTCCAGGAGACGCCCAAGACCAAGGCGGTGTGCGGCTGCACCGACCGCACCCACGGCGAGGTCCGCCAGGCGATCCGCGAGCACCATCTGGTCAGCCATGCCCAGGCCTACGCCTTCATGGAATGGCTCACGCCCAACGGCTGTGCCACCTGCCGGCCGGCGATCAACTACTACATGCTCTCGACCTGGCCGCGCGAGGCAATCGACGACCCGCAGAGCCGCTTCATCAACGAGCGCGCCCACGCCAACATCCAGAAGGACGGCACCTTCTCGGTGATCCCGCAGATGAAGGGCGGGGTCACGAATGCGAGCGAACTGCGCCGCATCGCCGACGTCGCCGACAAGTACGCGGTGCCGATGGTGAAGGTGACCGGCGGCCAGCGCATCGACCTGCTCGGGGTGAAGAAGGAGCACCTGGTCGATGTGTGGCGCGACCTCGGGATGAAATCCGGCCACGCCTACGGCAAGTCGATCCGCACGGTGAAGACCTGCGTGGGCAGCGAGTTCTGCCGTTTCGGCACCCAGAACAGCACGCAGATGGGCATCGACCTGGAAACGATGCTGGCCAACATGTGGAGCCCGCACAAGGTCAAGCTCGCCGTGTCCGGCTGCCCGCGCAACTGCGCCGAATCCGGGATCAAGGACGTGGGCATCATCGCAGTGGATTCGGGCTGGGAAATCCACGTGGGCGGCAACGGCGGCATCCGCACCGAGGTCGCGCGCTTCCTGTGCAAGGTGAAGACCGCCGATGAGGTGAAGGAGTACACCGGCGCCTTCCTGCAGCTCTACCGCGAGGAGGCCTACTACCTCGACCGCACGGTGCACTACATCGAACGCGTGGGCCTGGACTACATCCGGCGCAAGGTGGTCGAGGACGCCGACAGCCGCCGCGCGCTGTACGAGCGGCTGCTGTTCGCGCTCGAGGGCCTGCCCGATCCGTGGGCGGCACGCATTGCCGGCGCGAAGCCGCGCGAGTACACGCCACTGGCGCTGGCCGGCGACGCGACGTCGCGACGCATTGCCGTCGCGCTGGAGGACTGAGCATGGAAACCACGGCATCCTGGGTCCACGTCTGCGCGATCGACGAGATCCCCGTCCTCGGCGCGCGCGTGCTGCGCCGGCCCGGCGGCGACGACATCGCCCTGTTCCGCCCCGCCATCGACCGCGTGTTCGCGCTCACCGACCGCTGCCCGCACAAGGGCGGGCCGCTGTCGCAGGGGATCGTGGCCGGCGACACCGTGACCTGCCCGCTGCACAGCTGGAACATCGCGCTCGACAGCGGCCAGGCCTGCGCGCCGGACGTAGGCTGCGCGCGCCGGCACGCGGTGGAGCTGCGCGGGGGCGAGGTCTGGCTGTCGCTCGCCTCGGAAGCCACCGCCATTGCCGATGCCGACGCAGGCTGATGGACGGCGGCCACGCCCTTCCGCCGCAGGCGCGCACCACGCGCTCGACCTGCTGCTACTGCGGGGTGGGCTGCGGCGTGCTGGTGCACAGCCGCCGCGAAGCCGACGGCAGCGAGCGCATCACCGGTGTCGAAGGCGATCCGGCGCATCCGGCCAACTTCGGACGGCTGTGCAGCAAGGGCCGGACGCTCGCCGAAAGCGCGCGCAGCCTCCATGGGCGCATCCTGCAGCCGGAGCTGCGCGCCACGCGCGGCGAGCCAAGGCGCGCGGTCGACTGGGGCCTGGCGCTGGACACCGTGGCTGCGCGGCTGGCCGGCATCGTCGAGCGCCACGGCCCGGACGCGGTCGCGTTCTATCTGTCCGGGCAACTGCTCACCGAGGACTACTACGTCTTCAACAAGCTGGCCAAGGGGCTGCTCGGCACCGCCAACATCGACACCAACTCGCGCCTGTGCATGTCCAGCGCGGTCGCGGGCTACAAGCTCGCCTTCGGCGCGGACGGCCCGCCCACCTGCTACGACGACCTGGAGCACGCGAAGACGGTGCTGTTCGCCGGCAGCAATGCCGCCTACGCGCACCCGGTGCTGTTCCGCCGGCTGGAGGAGGCGAAGGCGCGCGATCCGGGCGTGCGCTGGATCGTGGTCGATCCGCGCCGTACCGATACCGCGGCGATGGCCGACCTGCATCTTGCCATCCAGCCCGGCACCGACGTCGCGCTGTTCAATGGCATGCTGCACCACCTGGTCTGGGAAGGCCTGCTGGACCAGGATCTCATCCGCGCGCATACCCGCGGCTTCGACGACCTCAAGCGGGCCCTGCGCGAATACACGCCGCGCATGTCGGCCGAGATCTGCGGGATCGCCGTCGCCGACCTGGTCACCGCCGCCGAGTGGTTCGGCCGCAGTCCCGCCGCGCTGTCGCTGTATTGCATGGGCCTGAACCAGTCCGCGCATGGCACAGACAAGAACCTCGCCCTGATCCATCTCCACCTGGCCACGCGCCAGCTGGGCCGCCCAGGCGCGGGCCCGTTCTCGCTCACCGGCCAGCCCAACGCGATGGGCGGGCGCGAAGTGGGAGGCATGGCGACGATGCTGGCCGCGCATCGCGAACTCGACGATCCCCTGCATCGTGCGGAGGTCGAAGCGCTGTGGTCGCTCGCGCCCGGCACGTTGCCTGCGAAACCGGGGCTCGCCGCGGTGGAACTGTTCGACGCGCTGCACAGCGGCAAGGTCAAGGCGGTCTGGATCGCCTGCACCAATCCCGCGCACTCGATGCCCGACCTCGGCCGCGTGCGTGAGGCCCTGCAGCGCGCCGAGTACGTCATCGTGCAGGAGTGTTACGCCGGGACCGACACAGTGCCCTTCGCCGACGCACTGCTGCCGGCCAGCACCTGGGGCGAAAAGGACGGCACGGCGACCAATTCCGAACGTCGCATCTCGCGCGTGCGTGCCGCCATCGCGTCGCCGGGACAGGCGAAGCCGGACTGGTGGATCGCGCGCGAAGTCGCGCGCCGGCTCGAAGCGCGCCTGTCGTCCCCGGGTTCGGCGCCGCTGTTCGAGGCCGATACGCCCGAGCGCCTGTTCGACGAACACCGCGCGCTCACCGTGGGGCGCGATCTCGACATCGGCGGTCTCGACTACGCGCTGCTCGAGCGCGCCGGGCCGCAGCAGTGGCCATTGCCCGCAGGCAGCGTGCGGGGCCAGGCGCGTCGCTATGCGGACGGCGTGTTCGCCACCGGGGACGGCCGCGCGCGCTTCCACCCGACGCCCTACCGCCAGGTGGCCGAACCGACATCGGCGCGTTTCCCGCTGCGCCTGCTCACCGGGCGCCTGCGCGACCAGTGGCATGGCATGTCGCGCAGCGGGCGCGTGCCGGCGCTGTTCGCGCACAGCCCCGAACCCAGCCTGCGCATGCACCCGGACGATGCCGCACGGCGCGGACTCGGTGACGGCGACCTGGTGCGGATCGCGAGCAAGCGGGGCGAGCTGGTGCTGCCGTTGGAGCTGTCCGACGAGGTCGGGTCGGGAACCGTGTTCGCCGCCATGCACTGGAGTGGCCAGCACCTGTCCAGCAGCGGCGTCAACGAGGTCAGCCTGCCGGCGGTGGATGCCCGCTCGCGCCAGCCCGAGCTCAAGCACGCGGCGGTGCGGGTGGAACTGGCGGCCTTCGGCTGGCACCTGCTCGCCGCACGGCGCGGCGACGCACTGGCGATGCGCGAGGCGCTGCAGCCGTTGCTGCGCGAGTGCGGCTATGCCGGGCTGTCCCTGCAGCCGGTGGCTGCGCGTGATGCCTCAGCCGATGGCAATGGGCTCGACACGGATGGCGTCCGCGCGTGGGTCGTCCTCCGCGCCGCCGCATCCGCTCCGATGCCGCCGGAGTGGATGGCCGCACTCGACCATGCCCTGGGGCTGGATTCCGGACCCGACACGCTCGAATACCGCGACGCGCGCCGGGGCATGCTCAGGCGCGTGTCCTGGCGCGGCGCGGCCGACGACAGCCGCCTCGACGGCCTGCTGTGGAGCGGGCCCGCGCCGGGGGGCGACGCCGTGCTGCAGGTCGCGCTGTCCGGCCAGCCTTGGCGGGGACCGCGGCTGGCGGCGTTCTCGGCGCTAGCCGCTGCCCCGCGCGACCCCATCGTCTGCAGTTGCCGCCAGGTCACCGAATCGGCGATCCGCATCGAGATCGGCAAGGGTGCCGACGTGGCCACGCTCCAGCGGACCCTGGGCTGCGGCAGCGTCTGCGGTTCCTGCATTCCGCAGCTGGTGCGCCTGCTGCGCCAGCCCGCCATCGCCTGAAGCCATGGAGTCCACGATGCCCGCAGCTACGCATGCGCAGCCACCACGCCGCATCCCGCAGGAGGTCGTGCTGCTGTCGGCCGGCCCCGGCGATCTCGAACTGCTCACGCTCAAGGCGGTGCGCGAACTGGCGGCGGCCGAGGTGCTGCTGCTCGACGAACTGGTCGATCCGGCCATCGTCGAGCTGGCGCCGAACGCGCGCGTGGTGCGCGTGGGCAAGCGCGGCGGCTGCCGCTCCACGCCGCAGGACTTCATCTGCCGGCTGATGCGCCGCTGCGCCTTGCAGGGCCAGCGCGTGGTCCGGGTGAAGGGGGGCGATGCGCTGATGTTCGGCCGTGCCGGGGAGGAGATCGCGTTCCTGCGCGCGGCAGCCGTTCCGGTGCGCATCGTCAACGGCGTCAGCGCCGCCTTCGCCGCCGCCGCCGCACTGGGCGTCTCGCTCACCCATCGCGATCACTGTCACGGCGTCACCTTCGTCACCGCCCATACCGCCGACCATGGCGAACCGGACTGGGCCGCGCTCTGCGCCACCGGCACCACGCTGGCGATCTACATGGGCATGCGCCGCATCGATCGGCTGGCCCATGCGCTGCAGCGGCACCTTCCCGCGGACACCCCCGCGGCCATCGTCCAGGCTGCCAGCCAGGCCGGCGAAACCCGCGTTCTCACGACGCTGGCAATGCTCGCCGACGCCGCCGGGCCGTGCCACGGGGCGCCCGGCGTGATCCTGGTGGGGCGTGCACTGGCATTGGCACGGGTCCAGGCGCCGGACGCCATGGGGACGGCGGCCGCGGCCCTGCCGCACGCGCTGGCGTGCTCCTGACGCGGCCCGCCTCCCGGCGCGGACACGGCATCGCATGGCCGGCATCCACCGGCACGCGCAACGGCCTTTCCCGGCCGGATGGCGCGAACCCTCGCGACGCACATGCCCGGAAGACCGCGATGCGGGACCGTGGAATCCGCCGCATGCAGCCGACGTGCCACGCATGGCCGCGGTTTGACGCCGATCAATGCACGCAAACGCGCGCCAGTGCGACGGTGGCGGTCCATTCCCGCGGAAGACCCCGATGACAACGAACCTCGCAGGCCGGACGGCCCTGGTCACCGGCGGCGCGCGCGGCATCGGCGCGGCGATCGTGCGCCGGCTGCACGCCGATGGCGCCAGCGTGGCCATCACCGACGTCCTGGTGGACGAAGGGCGCGCGCTCGCCGCCAGCCTCGGCGAACGCGCTATATTCTTCGAGCACGACGTGGCCTCCGATGCCGCCTGGCATGCCACCGTCGCCGCGACGCGCAAGGCGTTCGGCAGCCTGCACATCCTGGTCAACAACGCGGGCATCTACGAACCCGGCAGCATCGCCGATGCCGACCTGGCCGGCGTCGAGCGCCAGATGCGGGTCAACCAGCTCGGCACCTTCCTCGGCATGCGCCATGCGCAGGCGCCAATGCGCGAGGCCGGCGGCGGCTGCATCGTCAACATCAGCTCGATCGCCGGCCTGCTGGGCTTTCCGGGCGCGGCCGCCTACGTGGGCACCAAGTGGGCGGTACGCGGCATGACCAAGACCGCGGCGGTCGAGTTCGCGCCCGACCGCATCCGCGTCAACTCGGTGCATCCGGGCTTCATCGAGACTCCGATGGTCGAGAAGAACAGCGCCGAGGCCAACCGCGCCGGCATCGAGGCCACGCCGCTCAAGCGCATCGGCCAGCCGGACGAGATCGCCGCCGCAGTGGCCTGGCTCGTCGGCGCCGATGCCGGATTCGTCACCGGTGCCGAGCTGACGGTGGACGGGGGCTGGGTGCTCTGAGGCGGCGCCGCGCGGGCCAGGGCGCCCGGCAGGGACTACCATGCACGCCCCGCCGCCGAACGCCGCCGCCATGTCCACGCCCCCGCCCTACCTCGACGACGCCCAGATCGAACGCCTGGCCGAGCTGCTGGAGCAGCGCGCGGTGCCGTTCAAGGGCTTCAACCTGGAGGCGCTGGACGGCTTCCTGTCCGCGCTGGTGGTTTCGCCTTCGACGGTCCCGGCCAGCGAGTGGCAGCCGCTGGTCTGGGGCGGCAAGCCGCCGCGCTGGGACAGCCCGGCGGAGGCGGCCGAAGTCGAGCGCCTGCTGGTGGGCCACTGGAACATGTGCTCCGCGCGCGTCCGGCACGGCGAGGACGACCTGCCAGACCACCTGGCGCCGCTGATGTGGCTGCCCGAGGACCCCGAACTCTCCGGCGAGGAGGCGCTGCACGAGGACGAGCTCGACGTCGGCCACGACTGGGCGCTGGGCTTTTTCGAGGGCGTGGCCCTGCGCGAGGCCGAATGGGATCGCTGGCTGGACGAGAACGACTGGATGGAGGAGATCTTCGACCACCTCGACCGGCTCGCCAGCGGCGAGGCCATCAACGGCGACGACCCGACCGCAGCCCCCACTCCCGTCGGTTACCGCGAGCGCCTCGCGATCGTACTGTCGCTGCCGGGCATGCTGGCCGACCTCCACCACCACCGCATCGACGCGCTCACCCCACGCACCCCGATCCGCCGCGAGGACGCCCCGGGCCGCAACGATCCCTGCCCCTGCGGCAGCGGGAAGAAGCACAAGAAGTGCTGCGGGGCGCATTGATCACGAACGCGTCCGCGCCTGGACCGGGCGGACGCTCATCGCATGCCAGTTATGTACCCGTGTGCGATCTCGATCCTGGCTTGATTATCGAATTGCCGTCCGTCTGCCACGCGGAACGCGACAGCATCCTGCCCGATCCACACACCCCGTCCATCAGCATACCGAGCCCGAACAGCTCGTTGTCATCAGTACTGACAAGGATGACACCATCATTCGCCAGCAGGTCCTTCGCCAACTGCAGGCGCCGGTACATGAACTCCAGCCACAGCGAGTGGCGGAAGCGGTGCGTGCGGTCGACGAGGCTGTAGACGAAGTCGCGGTTGCCGGTGTTGTACGGCGGGTCGATGTAGATGCAGCGGATCGCGCCCTGGTGGCTCATGCGCAGCGCGCAGGGCATCGAAGTTGTCGCCCTCGATGATCACGTTGTCCCACGGCGCATCACCGTGGCTGAGCGCGAGATCGGGCTGCAGCGCCACGTAATCGGTGTTGACCGCGGCATCGGCCTCGATCTCGTCGCGCTCCCACGCCAGCCCCAGCTGCCGCTCCGCGTCGCGTCGCGTCGCCTGAGCAGGCGGATCAGGCTGTCGCGGTCGAGATATCGTCATCCGTCATGCGCTGGATCGACTCAGGGCTGCGCAGCGTCGCCGCGACGCAGGAGGTTGAAAAGGGGGCGGTTCACATAGTAGTTGTTGCGGCCCACACGGATCTTGTCGAGCAGGCCGTCGGCCGCCAACGAATCGAGATAGCGGGTTGCAGTGAGCCGCGACACGCCCAGTTCGCGCTGCGCGAACTCCACGCGAGTATAGGGATGGTTGAACAGGTTGTTGATCAGGTCCTGGCTGTAGAACCTGTAATTGTCGCGGATACGCTGCTTGGTGTCCTGCAGCAACTGCTTGATGGCCTGCACGGTGGCGATGGTTTCGACTGCGGTATTGGCCACGGCGTCGAGCATGTACAGCACCCAGTCCTCCCAGGCATCGTCGTCGCGCACTGCCTGTAACAAGCGGTAGTAGTCGGGCTTGGTGCGCACGATGTGTCGACTGAGATAAAGCACGGGGATGTCGAGCAGGCCCTCCTTGACCAGATACAGCACGTTGACGATGCGTCCGGTGCGCCCGTTGCCGTCGTAGAAGGGATGGATGCTTTCGAACTGGTGGTGGACGAGCGCCATCTTCACCAGCGGATCGGCCGCGAACGGGGGCTCGTCGTGGATGAAGCGCTCCAGGTCAGCCATCAGCTGGCGGACCTCGTTCGCGTCCTGGGGAGGTTCATAGACCAGGTTGCCCGCGCCATCGCGCAGGGCCGTCCCCGGCAGCTTGCGGAAGCCGGCGCGGTTGCATTCGAGCTGCTGCTGGACGTCGAGGATGGTGTTGAGCGTCAGCAGGCCGGTCGCGCGGACCTGCTGGTAGCCGGCACGCAGGGCCTGCCGGTAGCGCAGCACTTCCTTGACGGCCGTGCCTGCGGCATCGGCGGCGTCCTCCTCGCGATACAGGTCGTCCTGGGTGGTGACGATGTTCTCGATGGCCGAGCTGTCCCTGGCTTCCTGCAGGGTGAGCGTGCTGACCAGGATGTCCTGGTTGGGGATGCTGGCGGCGACGCCCTTGAGTTCAGCCAGGGCACGACTGGCCACCGCGAGCCGCTTGAGGATCGCAACGGTTTCGAACCGCTCCGGGGCAAGTGCGCGCAGCGGGGGCAATGGCATGGCACGGTCGACATGTATAGAAAATTGAATTTCTTATACACATCCAGGCCGACATGTTCAATTGTCCCGGATTCTGATGCATGTTCCCGCCGCCCGGAAACGACAAGGGCCGGACAGGCCGGCCCCGTATCAACCGCGGTCTGCGCGGATCACCACACCACTTCGGCCATCGAGCAGTTCAGGCCCGAGCCGATGCCGAGCAGGGCCACGCGGTCGCCCTTCTTCAGGCGGCCCATCTCGCGCAGCTTGGACAGCACGATCGGCACCGAGGCCGGGCCGATGTTGCCGTGCTCGCCGAAGATGGTCAGGACCTTCTTGGGGTCGATGCCGATGGCCTTGGTGAAGGCCGCCGTGTGCACCTTGCTGACCTGGTGGATCACGAACTGGTCCATCTCCTCGGCCACCCAGCCCAGCGCGTGCTTGGCCGCGCCGAAGGTCTTCTGCGCCAGCTTGATGCCCTCGATCAGGAGCATGCGGGTGTCGGTGATCATGCCGTCGAGGTTGCCGCGGCAGAGCTTGTTCCATTCGGTCGCCGCACGGGTCACGCCGCCCTTGTAGCGCGGCGCGCCGGGGGCCAGTTCGGCGCGGGCCAGCACCATCGCGGCGGCGCCCGAGCCGAGGGTGAGCGTGGCCAGCTCGTTGCGGAACTGCTCTTCGGTGGCGTCCTCGCGGGTCAGGCGTTCGAGCGTCTTCTCGTAGGCCAGGTTGGCGGTCTCCCCGTCCACGATCAGCGCGTAGTCGATCTCGCCGCGCTCGATCATCCGGCTGGCGATGTCCATGCCGTTGATGAAGGCCAGGCAGGCGTTGGCGACGTCGAAGTTCTGGCAGGTGTCGGGCAGGCCAAGGTTGCCGCTCACGATCGAGGCGGTGGAGGGCTCGAGGTAGTCGCGGCTGACCGAGGTGTTGACCAGCAGGCCGACCTTGTCCGGATCGATGCCGGCATCGGCCAGCGCCTTGACGCCCGCGAGGGTGGCCACGTCGGAGGCCTGGACATCCTCCTCCCACAGGTAGCGCGCGTGGATGCCGGCGACCTCGCCCAGCACGTCGATGCGGATGCCAAGGCGATCGAGCGTGGGCTTCAGCCGCTCGTTGATCTCCGCCGAGGACAGGCGGCGGGGCGCATCGATATGGGCCAGGCCGGCGATGGCGACGTGTTGGAAGAGCATGGGCTGGGCAGCCGGTGACGGATACGGAGCCGTATAGGGTAGCGCCTTCGGCGCCCCCACGCATGCAACTGCATGAATGGACGGGCGGAACGGGCCGCCCGGAGGCATCCCCCGGTCCCGTCCCCACGCCGCCGGGGACCTCCGCGGCCGGGCGGAACGGCTGCGGGCGCCGGCTCAGCGCGCGCAGCGCCAGGCGGCGAACCGCTGGCTGCCGCCGCTCGGGGGGGCCAGGGGATGGATCGTGTCGGCCTGCAGGCCGGGCGCCTCGTTGCGGGCCAGGGTCTCCAGTTCGTCCCGGACCTTGAGGGGATTGCGCTCGACGAACGCGACCGAGTGCTTGACCGACACCTCCACCTCGCCGCGCTTCTCGCAGCCGTCCGGCGCGCCGTTGACCACCTTCACCGCGCTGGCGCCAGGCGCCATGTGCACCCAGGTGCAGCCGGACAGGACCAGGGTCAGGGCCAGCGGGAGGATCGGGAACAGGCGCATCGGGCTTCCTCATGTGGGTCGGGACGAAACCGCGGGCATTGTGGCGGCCGCGGGCGGCTGCGGTTGACACCCGGGTGCGGCGGTAGCGCGCCCGTTCATTCTCGCAGGATCGCGCCCTGTCACCGGGGGACGTAGCGGCAAGCGTGGTTGCGGGGCGCCACCCGCCACCCGGCACCTGGCGCTGGCGGCGGCGGGACGTCTGCCCACACCGGGTGCGACGCGCTCCCCGCCGACGCATGCCCTGCCGCACCGGCGCATCGGCGTGGCCCCGGGGTAGCGGCCGGGCCCGCAGGACGGAAACGCCTACTCGCCGGCCGGGCGACCGTCTGCGTCGATCACCTGCACCGTCCCCAGGCCCAGTGCGCGCACCGGCGCCCCGGTCTGCGACAGGTCGCCCACCACCACCCAGGTCAGCGCGTCGGGCCGGATCGCCTGTGCCGCCTCGGCCAGGCCGGCGGGGGTGGCGGCCTCGACCTCGGCCTTGCGGCGAAGGACGTAGTCGTCCGGACGGCCGTAGCGCACGATCCCGCCGATCGCCCCCATCACCGACCACGCGGTTTCATAGGCGCCAGGCAGGCTCAGGGTCTGGATCGCCTTGACCCGTTCCACTTCGGCCGCGCTCGGCGGCCGCTCGCCGCTGGCGAACTCGGCGACCTCGCGCTGGATCTCGGCGATGGCATCGCCGGTGCGGTCGATCTGTACCGGTGCCGAGACCATCCAGCGGCGCTGGCCGAGCGCTCCGCCCAGCGAGCTGCTGGCCCCGTAGGACCAGTGCTTGTCCTCGCGCAGGTTCATGTTGAGCCGCGCGGTGAAGTCGCCGCCGATCACGCCGTTGGCCAGCTCGAGCTGGACCGCACCCGGATCGCGGCTGCCCGGCACCACCTGGGCGGCGAAGATGTTGGCCTGCACCGCGCCGGGCTGGTCGATCAGGAACACGCGCGGCGAGGGCGGCAGCGCCACCTGCGGCACTTCGACCTGGGCCGGAGCCGTCCCTTCGCCGGCCCAGTCGCCGAAATGACGCTCCAGCTGCGGCACGATCTCGGGCAGGGTGGTGTCGCCGACCACGATCAGGGTGGCGTTCTCCGGCCGCACCCAGCGGCGGTGGAAGGCAAGCAGTTCCTCGCGCTCGATGGCGGCGATCGACGCCTCCGTGCCGCTGCCCGGCGCTCCGTAGGGATGCTCCGCGCCATACAGCAGGGCCGGCAGTACCCGCATCGCCATCCCGGCCGGCTGCGCCTTCTGCTGGCGGATACCCGCGATCCAGGTGGCCTGGATGCGATCGATCTCGGCCTGGTCGAAGTCCGGCCGGCGCAGCATGTCGGCAAACAGCGCCAGCGAGGGGTCCAGGTTCTCCTTCAGCGCCGACAGCCAGGCGTTGCCGCCGTCCTGGGAGGCACCGGCGCCCAGGCTCGCGCCCAGGGCCTCGGCGCGGTTGGCGAACTCCAGCGAGGACACCCCGGCCGCGCCCTCGTCGAGCAGGCCCATGGCGAAATCGGCCACGCCCTCGCGGCCCGCCGGGTCGCTGCTGTAGCCGCCGTGGAATTCGTAACTCAGCTGCACCACCGGGATGTCGTGGCGCTCGGCCAGCACCACGCGGGTGCCATTGGACAACGTGGCGCGCTGCAGTTCGGGGAAGGTCAGCTCGGGGAAGCTCGTGGTCTTCGGCACGCCCTGGCTGCGGTCCACCGCCGCCGGCATCGCGCGGTACGCCGGATCGGGCTCGGGGAGGACGAACGGTTCCGGCGTCACGGCCGGGGCCTCGGCCAGGGGCGTGCGTTCGCCCGGCTCGACGACGATGGTGTGGCTGCCTTCGCGCAGCCACTCCGCGCCGACCGCGCGGATGTCTTCGGCCGTGGTGGCGGCGTAGTTGGCCAGCTGGGTGCGGAAACAACCCGGGTCGCCCTCAAACACGGTGCACTCGGCCAGCACGTCGGCCTTGCCGCCGAAACCGCCGATGCGCTCCACGCCGCGGATGAAGCCGGCGCGGATCATGGTGCGGGCACGCGCGAGTTCGTCTTCCGTCGGACCTTCGGCGACGAGGCGGGCGATTTCCTCGTCGATGATGGCCTCCACCCGGGCCGGATCGACGCCCTGCTTGACCGTGGCCACGATGTAGAAGTTCGAGCCCAGTTGCGAGGAACCCGCCATCGCGCTGACGTTGTCGACCAGCTTCTCCCCGTGCAGCAGGCGCGTGTCCAGGCGCGAGGACTTGGCGCCGCCCAGCACGTAGCCCAGCACCTGCAGCCGGTCGAGCTCGATGCTGCCGGCCTCCGGGATGTTCCAGGCGCGGTAGATGCGCGGCTGCGGCACCTTGTCCTGCATCAGCTCGCGGGTGGACTGCGGACGGCGCGCGACGTCGACCTCGGGCTGCGCCATCGTCGGGCCGGCCGGGATGTGGCCGAAGTACCTGGCCACCTTCTCCTTCGCCGTGGCGAGGTCGATGTCGCCGGCCAGCACCAGTACCGCGTTGTTGGGACCATACCAGGCATGGAACCACTGCCTGACGTCCTCCAGCGACGCGGCGTTGAGGTCGTTCATCGAGCCGATCACGCTGTGGCCGTAAGGATGGCCCTCGCCGTACAGCGCGCGCGTCATCTTTTCCCAGACCTGGCCATAGGGCTGGTTCTCGCGCTGGCGCTTCTCGTTCTGGACCACGCCGCGCTGCTCGTCGAGCGCGGCCTGGTCGATCGCGCCGAGCAGGTGGCCCATGCGGTCGGATTCCATCCACAGCGCCATGTCCAGCGCGGTGGTGGGCACGTTCTGGAAGTAGTTGGTGCGGTCGGTGTTGGTGGTGCCGTTCTGGCCGGTGGCGCCGACCGCGCGGAACGGATCGAAGAACTCGCCCGGATGGTTCTCGCTGGACTGGAACATCAGGTGTTCGAACAGGTGGGCGAAGCCGCTGCGCCCGGCCGGCTCGTCCTTGCTGCCGACGTGGTACCAGATGTTGACCGCGACGATCGGCGCCTTGCGGTCGGTGTGCACCACCACGCGCAGTCCGTTGGGCAGGGTGAAGCTGTCGTGGGCGATGTCCACCACCGGCGCGTCCGTGGCCGCCACCGCAGGCGGCGCCAGCAGCCCGGCGCCCAGTGCCAGCCCCAGGGCAGCGGACAGCAGCGCTCGGCGCGCGGGATGGCGGGTCTGGACGTTCGACGGCATGCGGCGGGCTCTTCGGATCGGATGACCGGCCATGGTAGCCGCGCCGCCGCGGGCGGCCCCGGGCCGGAAGTCCCGTCCGGCCACGCCACCTGCACCCGTCCTGGCCGATACTGGCGCCATGTCACCACGCCATGCCCTGGTCACCGGCGCCAATCGCGGCCTCGGCCTCGAGTTCGTCCGGCAGCTGCTGGCCGGCGGTGCCCACGTGGTCGCCACCTGCCGCCAGCCGGGCAAGGCCACCGCGCTCAACACCCTCGCCGGCGAGTATCCGGGCCGCCTGCACGTGCTGCCGCTGGACGTGGCAGCGCCGAAGACGCACGTCGAACTCGCGCGCGAGCTGCCGCTGGTGCTGGGCGAGGACGGACGCCTCGACCTGCTGGTCAACAACGCCGGCGTGCTGCACTCGGGCGAGCGTTTCGGGCATCTGACGTTGCCGAACTTCGACGACAGCTTCCGCACCAATGCGGCGGGCCCGCTGCTGCTCACCCAGGCGCTGTCGCCGCTGCTCGCCGACGCCCGCCCCGCGCAGGGCTTCGCCGGCGCGCGGGTGGTCAACCTGTCCTCGGAACTGGGGTCGATCGCCGGCACCACGCGCTTCGGCACGCCCAGCTATGCCATGGGCAAGGCCGCGCAGAACATGGCGACGGTGCTGATGGCCCAGGCCCTGCGCGAGCGCGGGATCGTCGTGGTGGCGCTGCATCCGGGCTGGGTACGCACCGACATGGGGGGCGAAGGCGCGACGCTCGCGCCGGCCGAGGCGGCCGCGGGGATCCTGCGGGTGGCCGGCGGCCTGCAACCGGGCGACAGCGGCCGGTTCCTCGACTGGCGTGGACGCAGCGTGCCCTGGTGACGGCTGCGCCACAATGCGCGCTCTCCCGCCGCGCGACCGCCCCGTGTTCGACGTCCTGCTGTTCCAGCCCGAGATCCCGCCCAACACCGGCAACGTGATCCGGCTGTGCGCCAATACCGGCGCGCGACTGCACCTGATCCGGCCGCTGGGATTCGACCTGGACGACCGCAACCTGCGCCGCGCCGGTCTGGACTACCACGAGTACGCCTGCCTGCAGGCGCACGACTCGCTCGAGGCTGCGCTGGCGGCCATCGCACCGGCGCGGCTCTTCGCACTGAGCACCCGCAACAGCCTGCGCTACGACCAGGTGCGCTACGCGCCCGGGGATGCCTTCCTGTTCGGACCCGAGACCCGGGGCCTCCCGCAGGAGGTGCTGGAACAGGTTCCCGAAGGCCAGCGCCTGCGCCTGCCCATGCGCCCGCACAACCGCAGCCTCAACCTGTCCAATGCCGTGGCGGTGGTGGCGTTCGAGGCCTGGCGCCAGCTGGACTTCGAAGGCGGTTGCTGACGGCGCGCCTGGCGGGGTGCGGGCGGCACCCCGCGAACGGTGATGCGGATTTCCGCAGGTGCCTGGGCGTGCGTCCGCGCCGTCGCCATCGCCGGCCTGCTGCCAGGGATGGCTGCAGCCGGAGGCCCGGCCGACGGACACGCCGGCGCTCCCGGACAGCATCCCCGCGCGGACCATGCATAATGCCGCATGTGAGGAGCTGCCGCGCACCCGCTGCAGCCTGTCGGGAGACCGCCCCATCGACGTCACCCTGCTTCCGCAGCAGCTGCAGAGCCTGTTCGATCCGCTGCCGGACGTGGTGTTCTTCGTCAAGGATGCCGACTGCCGCTATGCCCACGTCAACCAGACCCTGGTCCAGCGCCTGGGCCTGCGCGGACGCGAGGACATCCTCGGCAAGAGCGTACTGGAGCTGTATCCGCCCAGCCTGTCGGGCACCTATATCGCGCAGGACCGGCGGGTGCTGGCCGGCGAAGTGATCGAGAACCTGCTGGAACTGCAGCTCTATCCCAACCGCACGCGCGGCTGGTGCCTGACGTTCAAGCAACCGCTGTCCCGGGACGGGCGGATCGTCGGCCTGATCGGCATTTCCCGCGACCTGGGGCAGCCCGACAGCCGGCATTCGTCGTACGCCCGGCTGCAGCAGGCGGTCAACCACATGCAGGCCCAATACCACGAGCCGCTGCGGGTGCAGACGCTGGCCTCGATCGCCGGCGTGTCGGTGTCGCAGCTCGAGCGGCTGTTCAAGCGCGTGTTCCAGATCACGCCGCAGCAGATGCTCACCAAGCTGCGGATCGAGACGGCCATGCGCATGCTGCATGGCGAGGACAGCATCGCCGGGATCGGCCAGGCCTGCGGCTTCTCCGACCAGAGCGCGTTCGCGCGGCAGTTCAAGTGCACGGTGGGCATGCCGCCGCGCGACTACCGGGCACTGGTGCGGCGCTGACCGGGATCGCCCGGGCCGAAACGTAAGTTTTCATGAACCGGCCGGTTCAGTATTCAGCCGGGGTTGCGCCGCCTTCCCCAGAATCCGCGTGCCGCCCCGGGTGGAACCGTTTTCCCCGACGGTTGACTCCCTCCCCCTCCCGCCCGGGGCGGCCCTCCCATTCCCGACCCACGATTCACCGAAAGGAATCCGATGAAGCGCTCACTGTGCGCGGTCGTTCTTGCCGCCGCCGTTCCGTTCGCCGCGCCTGCGGCCGATGGCGTCTCCTACAACTATGTGGAAGCCGGCTACGCGGCCACCAACTTCGATGATGGCGTGCCCGATGCCGACGGCGCCGCCGCTCGCGCCTCGGTCGCGTTCCACCCGAATTTCCATGTGTTCGGCGACTATTCCCGGCAGGAGTTCGACAACACCGGCATCGACGCCGACCAGTGGCGCGTCGGCCTGGGCTACAACCACGGGATCTCGCCGCGCGCAGACCTGCTCACCCGCGTTGCATACGAGAAGGTCGATTTCGGCAGCCTCGGCAGCGCCGATGGCTGGAGCGTGGAAGCCGGCGCCCGCGGCGTGCTGGCCAACAACTTCGAAGGCTATGCGCTGGCCGGCTACGAAGACGGCGACCAGGTCGACGGCGACTTCTACGGGCGCCTCGGCGCGACCGTGAAGTTCAACCGGAACTGGGGCCTCAACGGCGACGTGAAGTTCAGCGACGGCGACACGGCCTGGTTCGTCGGCCCGCGCTTCACCTGGTAGGCACTGGAAAACGGGCGGCGACGCCCCCATCCAGTCAACACGCGGCGTCGTCCCTCCCCTCTCTCCCGACGTCGCATGTCGCCCGGCCGGAAACGGCCGGGCTTTTTTGTGCCTGTCCGGCAACGGTCCGGAAGGTCCGGTCCGCCGCGGGACTGCGGCCGCGTGCGCGATTGAGGCAATCCGGGAAGCAGATCCCGCCCGGCATTCGCAGCATCCCGCCGGCACTCAGCGCTCGGACGGCTCGAACAGCGCCTCGGCGTACTCGGGCTTGCGCTCGCGCGCCATCAGCCGCGCCAGACCCTCGGCGGGGGTGATGTCGCCATGCAGCACGTCGCGCACGTTGCTGGAGATCGGCAGCTCCAGTCCGTAGCGGTCGGCCAGGCGCATCACTTCGTCGGCGGTCTGCACCGATTCGACCACCTGGCCGATCTCGCGCACCGCCTCGGCCACGCTCTTGCCGCGGCCCAGGGCCAGGCCCAGGCGGCGGTTGCGCGACAGGTCGCCGGTGCAGGTCAACACCAGGTCGCCGAGGCCGGCGAGTCCCATCAGCGTCTCGGGGCGCCCGCCGATCGCGGCGTTGAGCCGCAGCATCTCGTTCAGGCCGCGGGTGATCAGCCCGGTGCGGGCGTTGAGGCCCAGCTCCATGCCGTCGGCCACGCCGGTGGCCACCGCGAGCACGTTCTTCATCGCGCCGCCCAGCTCGGCGCCGCGCATGTCGCTGCCGGTATAGGCGCGGAACTCCGGCCCGTGCAGCACGTCGGCGACCCGCTGCACGAACACCGGGTCCTCGCCCTGCACCGTCACCGCGGTGGGCAGACCCAGCGTGACTTCCTTCGCGAAGGACGGCCCGGTGACCACCGCCAGCGGCACGTCCACGCCGAGCACATCGGCAGCCACTTCGTGCAGGAAGCGGCCCGACCCCGGCTCGAAGCCCTTGGCCGCCCACGCCACGCCCGCACTGGCCGGACGCAGCGGCGCCAGCGCCTGCAGGGTCTCGGTGAACGCGTGCGACGGCACCACCACCAGCACCAGGTCCGCGTCGCGCACGGCCAGCGCCAGGTCGGTGGTGGCGCGCAGCGCTTCGGGCAGGGGGATGCCCGGCAGGTAGCGCGGATTCTCGTGGCGCCGGTCGATGGCCTCGGCAACCGCCGCGTCACGCCCCCACAACGTGGTGGGATGGCCGTGGCGGGCGATCAGCGAGGCAAGCGCGGTGCCCCAGGAGCCCGCGCCAAGGACCGCGACCCTGACGGTCGGGCTCGACATCGATCAGGCGTTGCCGGCCGTCTCGCTGTTGGCCAGGTCGCCGCCGGCCTGCTGCTGCGCCTGGCGCTGGCGCAGGCCTTCGGCGTACAGCGCGTCGAAGTTGATCGGCTGCAGCAGGAACGGGGCGAAGCCGCCGGACTGGATCAGGTCGCCGATCAGCTGGCGCGCGTAGGGATAGAGCACATTCGGGCACTGGGTGCCGAGCAGCGCGTCGAGCACGTTCGGCTCGAAGCCGGCCAGGCCGAACACGCCGGCCTGCTGCACCTCGACCATGTACACCGTGTTGCCCTCGCCTTCGCCGGTGGTGCAGGTCAGGGTGACGCCCAGGACCACCTCATAGGCGTTCTCGCCCAGGCGCTGCACGCGCTGGTTGAGGTTCATGTTGATCTGCGGCTGGGTCTGCTCGTTGAACACCATCGGCGCCTTGGGCGACTCGAACGAGACATCCTTGACGTAGATCTTCTCGACGCTGAACTGCGGGCCGGTGGACTGCGCGGGCTCGGCGGCGCCGTTGAGGGCTTGGTCGGACATCCTGGGACTACTCCGGTATCTGGGTCGAAAGAGGGCGATTATCGCACTATGGCGGGATCAGCCGCGGCCCTTGGCCAGCGGCAGGTCGGCATGGATCCAGCCGCCGATGCCACCGTCGAGCACGAACACGCGCTCGAAACCGGCCTTTTTCAGTCGCCTGGCGGCCTCGCCGGCGCTCTGCCCGGTCTTGCACACCAGCACCACCGGCAGGCCCTTGGCCGAGGCCAGGCGCTTGTTCTCCGGGTCGAACTGGCTCATCAGCACGTTCTTCGAGCCCGGGATATGGCCCTTCTCGAAGTCGGCGATGGCGCGCAGGTCGACCACCAGGGCGTTGTCGCGGTTGACCAGGGCGGTCACCTCGGCCGGGCGCACGACCTTGAACCCGCGCAGCAGGCGCGCGATCTCGGTGAAGATGATCGCGCCGGTCAGGCCGGCGAAGGCCAGCGCAAGCATCTGGTTGCGGCCGGCAAAGGCCATCAGTTCCTGGAAGTCCACGTCGGATCGGCGCTGCGGGAGGGGACGGGATTGTCGCACAGGGGCGCGCCGCGGCGCCCGGCGGCGGCGGGGTGGGGCGGTCGCGCTACTCGCCCGACCAGAAGTCCGGCAGCCCGCCGGTGATCCACCAGGTCTTCTTGTCGGGGTCGTAGCGCCACTGCTCGGTATAGCGCAAGGTGCGCTCGGCCATGGTGTGGCGGTTGATCACGCCGATCTGGATCTCGCGCAGGGCCTCCGACTCGCCCGGGCTGGAGGCCAGGTCGCGGTAATGCGAGACCTGCACCTGGCGGTAGCGCTCGAACTGCAGGTCGCTGAGCGGATGGGCGTCGCGCCATTCGGGATCGACCATGTTCCAGGCGCCCTCGAAATCGCCCCAGCGGATCGCGGCCGACCAGTCGTACTGGGCGCGCTGCAGCGCCGACATCTCCTTGCCGGTACTTGCGCAGCCGGCCAGCAACAACAGTACCGCGCAGGCCGTCCAGAACCGCCGCCATCCGCGCATCGTCTTCCTCCCCTTGGGTTGCGCCGCCCATGCTAGCAGCGACGCAGCGGGCCCCGCCGGCTTCAGTCCTTCCGCAGGAACGCGACGTAGCGCGACGTGGCCTGCGCGGCGACCGCGCCATCGGGCAGCAGCACCTGCGCCTGCAGCGTCGTACGTGCGCGGCCGCGGCTGCGCAGGGTGGCCAGGAATCCGTCCCAGCCTTCGTCGCTGTCCAGCCAGGCCTCGGCCACCAGGTCCCCGCGCAGCGGCGCCAGATAGCGCAGCTGCGTGTCGGCCACGTACACCTCGGCTTCGAGTCCGGCCTGCGCGACCTGGAGCGTGGTCAGGCCCCAGGCCGCGAGGGTCATCAGCGAGGCCAGGCTGCCGCCGAAAGCGGTGCCCTTGTCGTTGACGTTGGCCGAAAGCGGTGCCGTCAGCCGCAGCCGGCCACCGGCGTAACCGGCCACGACCGGTTGCAGCGCCCGCGCCGGCGGCATCGCCAGCAACTGCGATTGAAGGCCGCGCAGGGCCGCGTCGGGCAGGTCGCTCATGCGTTCGTGCAATCTCTGTAAGTGGGACAGGCGCTTGCGGTGCGTGGAGGCAGCGACCAAGCTGGCCGGCATGCCGCTCGACATTCCCGCGCCAAAGCAGCGCGCATGCTACGTGATCTCGCTTCGCCCCATCGGCGGCCATGCGCCGATGCGGCGCGCGGCGGCGGCGCATGGCATGCGCGTGCTGGCACTTTCGCCCTGGCGCATCCGGGCGCGTGCGGACACGGCAACGCGCGCCGACCTGGACCGGGCGCTCGCTGCCGACGTGGCGCTGTTCACCAGTCCCGCTGCGGTGGCTGCGGCAGCGGCGTTGCGCCCCCTCCGGGGACGACCGGGACAGGTCCGGGCGGCGGTGGGGGCCGGCACGGCGGCTGCCCTGCATCGCGCGGGCGTGACGGGCGTGGACGCGCCCTCGCGGATGGACAGCGAGGGCCTGCTTGCGCTGCCGGCGCTGCAGCGGCTGGAGGGCCGCAGCGTGGGACTGGTCACGGCACCCGGCGGCCGCGGCGTGATCGCGCCGGCGCTTGCGGCGCGCGGCGCACGCGTGCGGCGTGCGGACGTCTACGAACGGATACCGGTCGCCCCCGCTCCGGGCGCACTGGCCCGGCTGCGTGCGCTGGACGGCGACCTGTACCTGGCCCTCAGCAGCGGTGAAGCCC
>JAEXLY010000088.1 GCA_023444765.1 Pseudomonadota bacterium
CCTGCGGCGCGCGGGGTCTCACATCACTTGACTTCGACGGTGGCGCCAGCCGCCTCGAGGTCCTTCTTGCACTTCTCGGCTTCTTCCTTCGAGACGCCTTCCTTCAGGACGCCACCGGCCTCGGTGAGGTCCTTGGCTTCCTTCAGGCCCAGGCCGGTGATGGCGCGGACGGCCTTGATGACCTCGACCTTCTTGTCGCCGGCCGACTTCAGGGTGACGGTGAACTCGGTCTGCTCCTCGGCAGCGGCGGCCGGGCCAGCGGCGGCAGCCACGGCGACCGGGGCGGCGGCGGAGACGCCGAACTTCTCTTCGATGGCCTTGACCAGCTCCACCACTTCCATCAGGGACTTTTCGGCGATCGCGTCGACGATCTGTTCGTTGGTAAGGGACATGGATGTTTACCTTTGGAAATTATCTGGGGTTGGGTTCACGCGAACCGGATGACGTCGAACTCAGGCTTCGGCCGGGGCTTCCGCGGCGGCTTCCGCCGGCGCTTCGCCACCACCCTGCTTGTCGGCCACTGCCTGCACGGCGCGGGCGAACATCGCCGCCGGCTCGAGCAGCACGCGGGCCAGCATCGACAGCGCCTGGTCGCGGGTCGGCAGTGCCGCAAGCACGTCGACATGGCTGGCGGGATACAGCTCGCCACCCACGGAAACGACCTTCGGCTGCAGCTTGTCGTTGCCCTTGGAGAACTCCTTGATCAGGCGACCGGCGGCGCCGGGCTCCTCGATCGAAAACGCATACAGCAGCGGGCCGACGAGCTTGTCCTTGACAACCTCGTAGTCCGTGCCTTCGACGGCGCGCGCGGCCAGGGTGTTCTTGACAACCTTCAAGAACACGCCTTCCTCGCGGGCCTTCTTGCGCATGGCGGTCATTTGCGCGACCGTCGTGCCTGCGTATTCGGCGGCGACCAGGGAGTGGGCCTTGGCGGCGACCTCTGCCAGTTCGGCGACAACTTCCTGCTTCTGGGACAGATTGAGAGCCATACACTCCTCACTAATTGACTCCGCCCGCGGCTCCTGCCGCTTGCGGTCCTGGACGGCATCCGGTCCGTGGACGCCGGGGACATGAAGTCCCGGGTTGGTGGCCTGTCCGGCTGGCGGTCCGTGAACGCACCAGAACAACTTCCATCGAGGCGGCACCATCTGCGCAGGCGGACCCCGGAGGGTTCGATTAAGCGGACCCGCTAGCCACGACGGCGATTCCCTGCCAGCACGAGCTCCATGCCCGTCGCCGTGGCGCGCTGACCGCACCTGCGGTCTTTGACGGCTGTCGCCGACGTTGCCGGCGGCGACTGCCCTCAAGCGCCCCGTCCGTTTCCGGGCGGGGCGGTAACACGATTACTTCAGGCTCAGCGTCGACTGGTCGACGATGACGCCCGGGCCCATGGTCGAGCTGACCGAGATCTTCTGCAGGTACTGGCCCTTCGAGGTCGCCGGCTTGGCCTTGACCAGGTCCACCAGCAGCGCCTGCAGGTTCTCCTTCAGGCGGTCGGACTCGAAATCGGCCTTGCCGATGGTGCAGTGGATGATGCCGGCCTTGTCGGTGCGGTAGCGCACCTGGCCGCCCTTGGCGTTCTTCACCGCCTCGCCCGGATTCGGGGACACGGTGCCGACCTTCGGGTTCGGCATCAGGCCGCGCGGACCCAGCAGGGTGCCGAGCTTGCCGACCACGCGCATGGCGTCCGGCGTGGCGATGACCACGTCGTAGTTCAGGTCGCCGCCCTGCATCTTCTCGGCCAGGTCGTCCATGCCGACCGCATCGGCCCCGGCAGCCAGGGCCTCGTCGGCCTTGGCGCCCGCGGGCGCGAACACCGCAACGCGCACGGTCTTGCCGGTGCCCTGCGGCAGCACGGTCGAGCCGCGCACCTGCTGGTCCGACTTCTTGGCATCCACGCCCAGGCGCACGGCCACGTCGACGGCCTCGACGAACTTGGCCTTGCTGTGGTCCTTGATGATCTTCAGGGCCTCATCGATCGGATAGGCCTTGCCCGGCTGGACCGCTGC
The DNA here is from genome assembly GCA_023444765.1 of Pseudomonadota bacterium. Taxonomy (GTDB): domain Bacteria; phylum Pseudomonadota; class Gammaproteobacteria; order Xanthomonadales; family Xanthomonadaceae; genus Luteimonas. Next base: position 2,010 of record JAEXLY010000088.1, read on the forward strand.
CTTGATCGCCTTCTGTCGCTTGTTCAGTGCCATGTCTTCAGCCCTCCACCGTCAGGCCCATCGAACGGGCCGAGCCCGCGATGGTGCGCACAGCCGCATCCAGGTCCGCCGCCGTCAGGTCGGGTTCCTTGGCCTTGGCGATCTCCTCGAGCTGGGCGCGGGTGACCTTGCCCACCTTCTCGGTGTTCGGGCGCTTGGAACCGGAGGCGACGCCAGCGGCCTTCTTCAGCAGCACCGTGGCCGGCGTGCTCTTGGTGACGAAGGTGAAGGTACGGTCGGAGTACGCGGTGATGATGACCGGGGTCGGCAGGCCCGGCTCGAGCTTGGAGGTCGCGGCGTTGAACGCCTTGCAGAACTCCATGATGTTCAGGCCGCGCTGACCCAGCGCGGGACCGACCGGCGGCGAGGGGTTGGCCTGCCCGGCCTTCACCTGCAGCTTGATGTAACCGACTACTTTCTTTGCCATTTCTCAGGTCTCTCCGGGTGCAAGCGCCGTCAGGCTCCCCATCGGGCCGGGAACAGGTCCATCCAGAGCGGCACGCGTCCCGGCGTCGCGGCGCTCTTTCCACGCGGAAGGCCGCCCGTGCGGCGGCCTGCGGTTCTGCCCGGCTTCCCGGGCGGGGAGCCGGCTAGTATAGCGGGTTTCCCGGGCCGTTGCAGCCCGGCCCCGGTCAGGCCTTCTCGACCTGCCCGAACTCGAGCTCGACCGGGGTGGAGCGGCCGAAAATCAGCACCGCCACGCGCAGGCGGCTCTTCTCGTAGTTGACCTCTTCGACGACGCCGTTGAAGTCGTTGAAGGGGCCGTCGACCACGCGGACCATCTGGCCCGGCTCGAACAGTACCTTGGGGCGCGGCTTCTCGACGCCTTCCTGCACGCGGTCGAGGATGGCGGCCGCCTCCTCGTCGCGGATCGGCAGCGGACGGTCGGCGGTGCCGCCGATGAAGCCCATCACCTTCGGGGTTTCCTTGACCAGGTGCCAGCTCTCGCTGTCCATCCGCGGGATGCCGCCCTCGTCCCGGGTGGCGATCTGCACCAGCACGTAGCCGGGGAAGAACTTGCGCTCGGAACGACGCTTCTGGCCGGAGCGCATCTCCACCACTTCCTCGGTCGGGACCAGGACATCGCCGAAGCGGTCCTGCATTTCCGCGCGCGCGATGCGGTCACGCAGCGCCTGCGCCACCGACTTCTCGAAGCCGGAATAGGCATGCACCACGTACCAACGCTTGACGCTTTCGGCTTCCATCAAACCCGACTCTCCACTCATTGCGCGAGGAACAGCTTCACCAGCCACTGGATGACCGTGTCGAACCCGGCCAGCAGCAGCGCGATGATGACCACGACGATCATCACCACCCAGGTCATCCGCATGGCTTCCTGGCGGGTCGGCCAGACCACCTTGCGCAGCTCGAAGCGCGATTCGGACAGGAACTCGCGCGTCTGCCGGCCCTTGAGGCTGGTCATGAACACGGCCGCGGCCGCCACGACGCCCAGCACCACCACGCCGACGCGTGCCGGCGCCGGCCACTGCGTCTCGAACCAGTAGAACGCGAATACCCCGGCCGCGACCAGCAGCAGCGCCAGGGCGTACTTGACCATGTCGCCCGCGGAGGCGGTGCCGGGTTGCTCGACTCTGCTGTTCACTCGACTCGATACTCTGGATGGCACGCCAGGAGGGACTCGAACCCCCAACCTGCGGTTTTGGAGACCGCTGCTCTGCCAATTGAGCTACTGGCGTATCTTTGAATTATGCCGCTTCCGAAAATGGCAATGGCGGCTTGCGCCGCCTTGCCCTGTTCCGGCCTTCTCCGAAGAGAGGGGAAGCGGAAACCCCTTGCGGGGAGCCTCCCCGGCGTCGGCGCGACATCCGCGCCGGGCCCGGGATCACGTTCCGCCGCCTGCGCACGCCAGGCGCGCGCACGGGGCGTCACGTCGTTACTTGATGATCTTCGCCACCACGCCGGCGCCGACCGTACGGCCGCCTTCGCGGATCGCGAAGCGCAGGCCCTCGTCCATCGCCACCGGGTTGATCAGCGCCACCTGCATCTTCACGTTGTCGCCCGGCATCACCATCTCGGTGCCCTCCGGCAGCGTCACCGCGCCGGTGA
>JAEXLY010000181.1 GCA_023444765.1 Pseudomonadota bacterium
GACCTTCCGCGGGTGCGGAGCGTTCCTGGACGAGTGAGCGCGCGCCAGGCCGGATCCTTCCCCTGCCTGCTCCGGATCACGAACTGCAGGACAGCATCGAACATCCCGCCCGGCTTCGGGCCCAGTCCGGCCGCTTCGCCGCATAGGCCTCCCGGCCCGGCTGCGCGTCGTAGGGCCGGCGCATGACCTCCAGCAGGTCCGCGATGCCCGACGGATCGCCTGCCGTCGCCTGGTCGATCGCCTGCTGGGCGAGGTAGTTGCGCAGCACGTACTTCGGGTTGGACGCCTGCATGCGCGCGCGGCGGGCGGCCGCGTCCAGTGGATCGTCGCGCAGCCGCAGCGCATAGTCGCGCAGCCACTGCTCCAGGTCGGCGGCGTGCGCCTCGCGCAGCGACGTGTCGTAGAACGCGCCCGCCATTGCCGCCAGCGACGGCTGCGCATGGTCGAGGTCGGCCAGCGCGCGGAACCAGATCGTCATGTCCACCTGCGCCGCCTGCATCAGCGACTGCAGGCGCTCCATCAGCGCCAGGTCCTCGTCGCGGCAGCGGGCCAGCCCCAGCTTGCCGGCGATGACCTCACGCTCGGCGGCCTGCCAGGCCTCGACGTAGCGGTCGAGCCCGTCCTGCAGCGGCGCAGTCTCGCCGAACAGCGGCGACAGCGCCTGCGCCAGGCGCGAGAGGTTCCAGTGCGCCACGCGCGGCTGCCAGCCAAAGCGGTAGCGCCGGCCCTGCGCGTCGGTGGTGTTCGGGGTCCAGTCCGGATCGAAGTCGTCGATCCAGCCGTAGGGCCCGTAGTCGATGGTCAGGCCCAGGATCGACATGTTGTCGGTATTGAGCACGCCGTGCACGAAGCCCACGCGCATCCACTGCGCCACCATGCGCGCGGTGCGCAGGCACACCTCCTCGAACCATTCGCCGTAGCGCTTCTCGTCGAACGCGTTGGCCTGGCGCAGCGCGCCCAGCGGTTCGCCGGCGCGCTCGCCCAGCAGGTGCGGGAAATCGCGCCAGATGCAGAAGTCGGCGAGCCGGCGCAGCAGTGCCACGTCGCCCGCGGCATAGGGCAGCTCGAAGTGGCCGAAGCGCAGGAACGACGGCGCCACGCGGCAGACGATGGCGCCGGGCTCGGGCGCGGGGTGGCCGTCGTAGAACATGTCGCGCACCACCGCCTCGCCGGTGGACACCAGCGACAGCGCGCGCGTGGTCGGCACGCCCAGGTGGTGCATGGCCTCGCTGCACAGGAACTCGCGGACCGACGAGCGCAGCACCGCGCGGCCGTCGGCGGTGCGCGAGTACGGGGTCGGGCCGGCGCCCTTGAGCTGCAGTTCGCGACGCTCGCCGGCGGCGGTGATGCACTCGCCCAGGCTGATCGCGCGGCCGTCGCCCAGTTGCCCCGCCCAGTGCCCGAACTGGTGGCCGCCGTAGTTGCTGGCCACCGGGTCCATGCCCGGCAGCAGCGCATTGCCGCCGAACACCGCGGCGAACGCCGGGCCGGCCAGGTGTTCGGGGGTGAACCCCAGTTCCTCCGCCAGCTCGCGCGAATGCGCCAGCAGGGTGGGCGCCGCGACCGGGGTGGGCGCCACCCGCGACCAGGCCGCGCCCGCCACCTGGCGCACGCGGGGGCCGGTCTCGGGATCGCCGGGCAGTTCGCGGACGAAGGCGTTGTCGAAATGCAGGCGGGGCAGGTCCATCGCGGCAGGGTAGCGCCCCGGCCGTCGCGGCGGCGTCGCCCATCATGCGAACATGACACCGTGCCGGTGCTGCTTCCAGCTTGCGACGCTGGCTGTGATCGGTAAGGGGCGGCTGCGGGAAGGGGAAACGCCATGACCTGGAAGTGGACGCGGGCGCTGGATGGCAACGTCGCCAGCCTGGACCGCGGGGAACGGCGCAACTTCTTCATCCATGCCTGCCGCAACACGGCGGCCAGCCGCACCGCGCTCACCTTCGGCCTGCCGCTGCTGTTCCTGATCGGCTGGGCCCGCGACTACGTGGTGTCGCCCGCGCTCGCGGTAGACACCCTGCCCCGCCGGCTGCTGCTGGTCTCGCTGCTGATGGCCACGGCGCTGCTGATCCGCACGCGGCTGCGCGCGCACTGGCGGGAAGCGGCGCTGGTGGGTTACGCCTGCGTGTTCAGCGGCGGGATCGCGATGACCACCCTGGCAGAACCCGAGCGCATGAGCCTCACCCACGTCGCCGCGGTGCTGACCACGTCATCATCCTGCCGTTCGCGCTGCACCGGGCCACCGCCGCGGCAGTGATCTTCGCCTTCTCGATCCCGCTGTTCGCCATGCTGGCCATCCAGGGCGCCGAACCCGCCCTTTTCCTGGCCTACGCCGGCTACATGCTGGTCGGCCTCGGCATCGGCCTGGTCTACCGCCGGGTGTGGCTGGACACGTCGCTGGAGGTGTTCCGGCTGCGCGAGCGCCTGCTCTCGCGCATCCAGGTCGATTCCCTGACCGGCCTGCTCAACCGCGAGGGCTGGGAAACGCGCGCCCGGCGCGCGTTCGATCGCGCCATGGCCGGGCAGCGCCCTGTCTCGGTGGCCTACTTCGACCTCGACCACTTCAAGCGCGCCAACGACACCCACGGGCATGCGGCGGGGGACACGCTGCTGCGCACCGTGGCCACGACCCTGCGCGAACAGTGCTGGCCTGGCGAACTGGTCGCGCGCGTCGGCGGCGAGGAGTTCCTCGTGCTGCTGCCCGGCACCGGCGAGGACGAGGCCTACGCCTGCGCGGAGCGCGTCCGGCGCGCGATCGCCGCTCTCCCCGGACCCATTCCCGTCAGCGTGAGCTGCGGCGTGGCCGCCTGCCGGGCCGGCGAGCCGCTGGAAATGGCGGTCACGCGCGCGGACGCGGCGATGTTCGAGGCCAAACGCCGGGGCCGCAACCTGGTGCTGCGCGCGGACGCCCATGCACCACCATTCACGGTTGCAGGCCCCGCCGGCGAGTAGAATAGGCGGCCCCTTCAGCGTGGCGCCATCGGCGCGATCCTGCCCATGAGCGCCCAGACGCCGTCCGTGTCCTTTTCCGACTTCCAGCTTTCCGAGCCCCTGCTGCGGGCGCTGGGCGACGTCGGCTACGAATCCCCCTCGCCGATCCAGGCTGCCACCATCCCGCCCCTGCTGGCCGGCCGCGATGTGCTCGGCCAGGCCCAGACCGGCACCGGCAAGACCGCGGCGTTCGCGCTGCCGGCGCTGGCGCGGCTCGATCCGGCCGCGCGCAAGCCGCAGGTGCTGGTGCTGGCACCGACGCGCGAACTCGCCATCCAGGTGGCCGAGGCGTTCCAGAAATACGCCACCCACCTGCCCGGCTTCCACGTCCTGCCGATCTACGGCGGCCAGGGCTACGGCCAGCAGTTCTCGGCGCTCAAGCGCGGCGTCCAGGTCATCGTGGGCACGCCGGGGCGGGTGATCGACCACCTCGACCGCGGCTCGCTGGACCTGTCGGAGCTGCGCACCCTGGTGCTCGATGAAGCCGACGAAATGCTGCGCATGGGCTTCATCGACGACGTCGAGGCGGTGCTGAAGAAGACCCCGGAGACGCGCCAGGTCGCGCTGTTCTCCGCGACCATGCCTTCCCAGATCAAGCGCATCGCCCAGACCTACCTCAAGGAACCGGTCGAGATCGCGATCAAGTCGCAGACCACCACCGCGGCCAACATCCGCCAGCGGGTGTGGATGGTCAGCGGCACCAACAAGCTCGACGCGCTGACCCGCATCCTCGAGGCCGAACCGTTCGACGCGATGATCATCTTCGCGCGCACCAAGCTGGGCACCCAGGAACTGGCCGATAGGCTGTCCGCGCGCGGTTTCGCCGCGGCCGCGATCAACGGCGACCTCGACCAGAAGCAGCGCGAGAAGACCATCCAGCAGCTCAAGGACGGCCGCATCGACATCCTGGTGGCCACCGACGTGGCCGCGCGCGGACTGGACGTGGAGCGCATCAGCCACGTGCTGAACTACGACATTCCCTACGACACCGAGAGCTACGTGCACCGGATCGGCCGCACCGGCCGCGCCGGACGCAGCGGCGAGGCGATCCTGTTCGCCGCGCCGCGCGAGCGCGGCATGCTGGGGGCGATCGAACGGGCGACGCGGCAGAAGATCGAGCCGATGCAGCTGCCGAGCGTGGAGACGGTGAACGAGCGCCGCGTCGGCAAGTTCATGGACCGCATCACCGGCGCGCTCGAAAGTCCGGACCTGGCGCTGTACCGCGACCTGGTCGAACGCTACGAGCGCGAGCACAACGTGCCCGCCGCCGAGATCGCCGCCGCGCTGGCGCGCGTGGTGCAGGGCGATACGCCGTTGCTGATCGCCGCGCCGCCACCGCGCAAGGATCGCGACGAAGGCCGCGGTCCGCGCGAGCGGATGGAGCGGCGCGAGGC
>JAEXLY010000277.1 GCA_023444765.1 Pseudomonadota bacterium
CCTGCGGCACCGGGTCCTCCGCCTGCTGCGCGCCGCCGCCCTCGTCCAGCGGCGTCCCCTCGCCGATGAACTCCACCTGGGTGATGTTCTCGCCCTGGCGCGCGGCCTCTTCCGCTCCGGGTGGACCCGCCACCATCAGCAGCACCATCAGTTGCAGCCACAGCACATGCAGCAGCAGCGACAGCGACATTGAGGCCACGCGCGTGCGGCGGTCCGGTGCGGGTTGTTCGCGCCAGTCCCAGCGCCACAGGCGAACGAAGGCCTGCCAGCCGTTGAGCCGGCGATAGCCGGTGCGGTACACCGGCTCGCGCGCAAGCAGCACCGCGACCACGGCCGCCACCGCGCGCGCCGACCGCCGCGGGTGTGCCGGATCCTCGCCGAACCATTCCTTCCAGCCCGGCGGGAACTCCCCTGCCGGCCGCAGCGGCCGGATCGAGCGTCCCTTGCGCAACCGGCGCTGGACCGCCTCGAGCAGTTCGCTGGACGAGAACACCCCGCGCGCGTTCCGTCAGCCCGCGCCGCGCGGCATGTAGGGTGCCGTGCCCGTGTCGTGGTCGGTGGCGTCGCGCACGGCGGTGACACCGGGCACCTTGTCCACCAGGGTGCGCTCGATTCCGTTCTTCAGCGTCACGTCGACCATGCCGCAGCCGTGGCAGCCACCTCCGAAGCGCAGGACCACCACGCCCTCAGCGGTGACCTCCTGCAGCGACACGTGGCCGCGGTGCGAGGCCAGTTGCGGATTGATCTCCGACTCGATCAGCCAGCGCACCTGTTCGACCATCGAGGCCGATTCCGGAGGCGCCTGGCCCTTGATCTTCGGGGCGCGGATCTGCAGTTGCCCGCCGGTGGCGCGCGTTTCGTAATCGATCCGGGCGCCATCGAGGAAGGGCGCGCTGCCGGCGTCGAGCCACAGCGTGAAACCCTCGCAGTCGATCGCCCATTCGTCGCCTTGCAGGTCGCCCGGCTCGGCGAACTCCAGCTGCACATCGGCCTTCGGGGTGCCCGCGTGCACCGCCGCCAGGCGCACGCCGAGGCCCGGCAGGGCCTCTCGTTCGATGAGCCGGCGGAAGTGCGTCTGGGCGGTGTCGGTGATTTCGATCATGGTCCTGTCCGTCTTTGCCCTTATTCTAGGCCCTGCCCCGCGCCCCGCCCGTCAGCCGCGGCGCGTTGGCGGCCTTGTGAACAAGGTCCGTTCATTCCCGCACCGTCCTGTACAGGAGATCCCGTCATGTCGGACCTCATTCCGCTCGCCCAGGCCCACTGTATCCCGCGTCGCGGCGTCGGGCATCGCCTCGGGGAGGCCCGCGTGCGCGAGCTGCTGCCGGAAGTACCCGGCTGGGAACTGGCCGAGAACGGACGCGCGCTGACGCGCACGTTCCGCTTCGACGACTACTACCGCACGATGGCGTTCGTGAACGCACTGGCCCACATCGCCCACCGCGAGGACCACCACCCGGACCTGGGCGTGCATTACGACCGCTGCGTCGTGCGCTTTTCCACCCATGACGTGGGCGGCCTGAGCGAGAACGATTTCATCTGCGCCGCCCGGACCGACGCACTGGTGGCCTAGGCCCCACCCCGGCCCGCTGGGCCCGACACCGGGCTCAGCCGTGGATGTTGCGCGTCTGCCCCTCGCCGCGGATCACGAAGCGCTCGATGGTGAGCGCCTCCAGGCCCATCGGCCCGTAGGCGTGCAGGCGCGTGGTCGAGATGCCGATCTCGGCCCCGAGTCCCAGTTCGCCTCCGTCGCTGAAGCGCGACGAGGCATTGACCATCACCACCGCCGAGCGCAGCCCGTCGACGAAGCGGCGGGCATGGGCCGCATCGCGCGTGGCGATGACCTCGGTGTGGTCGGAGCCGTGGCGGCGGATGTGGTCGATCGCGGCCTCGATCGAGTCGACGACGCGCAGGTTGATCGCCAGGTCGAGGTGCTCGGTGTCGTAATCGGACTCCACCGCCGGCGCCAGTCCGGGGGACAGGGCGCACGCGGCCGCGTCGCCGCGCATCGCCACGCCGTGTCCGCGCAGCGCTTCGACCGCGCGCGGCAGGAAGCGCCCGGCCACCGCCGAATGGACCAGCAGCGTCTCCAGCGCGTTGCAGGCGCTGGGCCGGGAGACCTTGCCGTCGATGAGCAGGCGCAGCGCCAGGTCCTCGTCCACGTCCGCGTCGACGTACAGGTGGCACACGCCCTTGTAGTGCTTGATCACGGGCACCCGCGCATGCTCGGCGACGAAGCGGATCAGGCCTTCTCCGCCGCGCGGGATGGCCAGGTCGACGATGTCGTTGAGCTGGAGCAGCTCGACCATGGTCTCGCGGCGCAGGTCCTCGACCAGGGTCAGCGCCGCGGAGGGAACGCCGGCCGCTTCCAGCGCCCGCTGCAGGCTGGCCGCGATCGCCGTGTTGGACGCGATCGCCTCGCTGCCGCCGCGCAGGATCACGCCGTTGCCGGCCTTCAGGCACAGCGCCGCCGCATCGGCGGTCACGTTGGGACGCGCCTCGTAGATCATCGCCACCACGCCCAGCGGCATGCGCACGCGCTCGACGCGGATGCCGTTGGGCCGGGTCTCGCAGCGGGTCACCTGCCCCACGGGATCGGGCAGGTCCGCCACTTCGCGCAGGGCGCGGGCGATGGCCTCGATCCGCGCGTCGTCCAGGCGCAGGCGATCGAGCATGGCGGCACCGGTGCCCTTCCCGGCGGCGGCGTCCAGGTCCCGTGCGTTGGCCGCCAGGATCGCCGCGCGATCGCGGACCAGCGCATCGGCCATCGCTCGCAGCATCGCGTCCTTGGCCGCCGCCGGCAGCATGGCGAGCACCTGCGCGGCATCGCGGCACTTCAGGGCGAGCTGGCGGATGTCGGTCATGGCGGGCGTCTGTCGCGCAGGCGGGGCGTGTGGACCGGTGATGGTAATGCAGTGGACCGGCGATCCGGTCGACGGTTTCGCGGGCAACCGCGCGTTACACGAGCATCAGGTCGTCGCGGTGGATCACGGTGCCGCCGTAGCTGTAGCCGAGCACCGCTTCGATCTCGCGCGAGTGGCGGCGCGCGATGCGCCGAATGTCGGCGGCCGAGTACTGGCTGACGCCACGAGCCACGCGCGTGTTCCCCTCTTCGCCGCGCAGCAGCACCTCGACCATGTCGCCGCGACGGAACTCGCCTTCGGCCGTCAGCACCCCGCCGGGCAGCAGCGACGCGCCCTTCTCGACCAGTGCGTTGGCGGCGCCCTCGTCGACGAGGATGCCGCCGGGTTCGGCCGGGGCGTTCTGCAGCCAGTGCTTGCGCACCGCCACGCGGCTGCGCAGCGCGTGGATGCGGGTACCGCGCAGCGTGTCGCGGGCGAGATCGTCCAGCACGTCGGCGCGGGTGCCGTTGAACAGGATGGTGGACACGCCGGCGGCCGAGGCCCGCTGCGCGGCCTCGAGCTTGGTGCGCATGCCGCCGGTGCCCACCGCGCTGCCCGAGCCACCGGCGGCGGCCAGCAACGCCGGCGTCATCTGCGAGACCACCTCTACCGGGCGGGCCTCGGGATCGCGGCGCGGGTCGGCGTCGTACAGGCCGTCGATGTCGGTGGCGATGAACAGCACGTCGGCATCGACCAGGGCGGCGACGATGGCGGCGAGGTTGTCGTTGTCGCCGAGCTTGAGCTCGTCGACGGAGACCGTGTCGTTCTCGTTCACCACCGGCACCGCGCGATGGCGCAGCAGCGCCGACAGGGTGGCGCGCGCGTTGAGGTAGCGGCGGCGGTTGCGCAGGTCGTCGTGGGTGAGCAGGACCTGGGCCACCTGGCGGTCCAGCAGGCCCTGCCAGAAGCCGATCAGGCGCGCCTGGCCCAGCGCGGCCAGCGCCTGGCGCTCGGCCATCTCGGCGCCGTCGTGCGGCTGATCGCGCATGATCGCGCGGCCTGCCGCGACCGCGCCGGAAGACACCACCACGATCTGGCGTCCGGCCTGGTGGCAGGCGTTGACGAAGCCCGCGATGGCATGCGCGTAGCCGGTCGACAGCCCGCCGCCGTTGGCCGCCAGCAGGCTGCTGCCGACTTTCAGCACGGCGCGCCGCCAGGGCGGCAGTCGCTGGTCCGAGAACACAGAGGCCGTCATCGGATCAGCGCGCCAGCCATTCGCGGACCGTGATGTCCGATGCGCGGTGGACGGCGAGCGGGTCGCGCGCGACGATCGCCTCTGCCTCGGCCAGGCTGCCGACGCCGCGCAGCAGGTAGGCGCCGCCGCTGCGATCGCCGAAGCCGCCGTTGAGTTCGAGCAGGCCCTGCGCGCGCAGGTCGTCGAGGAATGCGATGTGCGGGGCGACCAGCGCCTCGTCGAACCCGGGCCGGCGCATCAGCAGGACCAGATAGCGCGACGCGGGCGCGCTCACAGCGCCTCCCAGCGACGGCGCAGTTCGTCCAGCCGCAGGTCTGCGGCCGCGCCGGGCGAGGTGCGCGCGGCCAGGCTGCCCTCGGGCGTGCGGCCCTGCCCGGCCGTGTCGGCACTGGCGGCGGCGGACCTGTAGGCCTCGCGGAACGGGACGCCGGCGACGGCCGCCTCGACCGCCACGTCGGTGGCGTACATGCCCGAGTCGATCGCCGCACGCAGCCGGTCCTCGCGCCATTCGATGTTCGCCAGCAGCGCCGGCAGCAGTTCCAGCGCCGCCAGGCCACGGCCGAAACCATGGAAGATCGCGCCCTTGGACGCCTGCAGGTCGCGGTGGTAACCCGAAGGCAGCGACAGCAACTGCTCGATCTCGGTCCGCGCCGCGACCACGCTGGCGTGGGTGGCGCGCATCAGCTCGATCACGTCCGGGTTGCGCTTGTTGGGCATGATCGAGCTGCCGGTGGTGTACTGCGCCGGCAACGCGACGAATCCGTACTCGGCGCTGGTGAACAGCGACAGGTCCCAGGCGATGCGGCGCAGGTCGAGCGTCGCGCTGCCCAGTGCCTCCAGCGCGGCCAGCTCGAACTTGCCGCGCGACAGCTGCGCGTAGATGGGCGACACCTGCATGCGCGCGAATCCAAGCGCCTGCGTGGTGTGCTCGCGGTCGAGCCGGAGGTTGACGCCGTATCCGGCCGCCGTGCCCAGCGGGTTGCAGTCCACCAGTCCGAGCGTATCGAGGGCGCGGGTGGCGTCGTCGATGAAGGCTTCGGCCCAGCCTGCCCACCACATGCCCGCCGACGACACCACGGCGCGCTGGATATGGGTGTAGCCCGGCAATGGCAGCTGCTCCTCGGCGGCGGCGCGGTCCAGCGCCACCTTCGCGATCTCGCGCGACAGCTCGGCCACGCGCGCCAGCTTCTCCTTCAGCCACAGCCGCGTGGCGACCAGGATCTGGTCGTTGCGGCTGCGGCCGGTGTGGATCTTGCGGCCGGCATCGCCCAGACGCTCGGTCAGGCGCGCCTCGATCGCCGAATGGCAGTCCTCGTAGCGCTCGTCGAGCACGAAGGCACCGCTGCGGAAGTCCCCGGCCAGCGCGTCCAACTCCCGGAGGAGCCCTTCCAGCTCCGCCCCCGAGAGGATGCCGATGCGCTGCAGGCCTTCGGCATGGGCACGGCTGGCGGCGATGTCGTGAAGGAAGAACTCGCGGTCCAGGACCACGTCGTCGCCGGCGAGGAAGCGCTGGATCCGCGCGTCCACCGCCACACCGGGCTTTTGCCAGAGCAGGTCAGCCATGGGCCGTCTCCTTGAAGGGCGGGATCGAGGTCAGCTCGGGCAACCCCAGCGCGATGTTGATGTTCTGCATGGCCTGGGTGGCTGCTCCCTTGAGCAGGTTGTCCTCGGTGGCCACCACCACCAGGCGCTTGCCGCCCGGGGCCACGGTGAAGCCGCCGATCTCCACACCGTGCTCGCCGGCGATGCGGCTCACCCACGGCGCCTGTTCCACCACCCGCACCAGCGGCTCGCCGGCATAGCGCTGCCGGTAGCGCGCGAACACCCAGTCGGCCTTGACCGGCTCGCGCAGCCACATGTTCACGGTCATGGTGATGCCACGGAAATGCGGCGCGACGTGCGGCATGAACTCGACGGGGACGCCCAGCCGCGCGGAGACCTCGCGCTCGTGCACGTGATCGGCCAGCGCGTAGGGCATCAGGTTGTCGCGCAGCAACTCGGTGTTGTTCTTGTCAGACGGCGTCGTTCCCGCGCCGGAATAGCCCGACACCCCGAAACACTGCGGCGGGCCCGCCAGGAACTCCAGCATCGGCCAGATCGCCAGCTGCATCGCGGTGGCATAGCAGCCAGGGTTGCTGATGCGCTTCTGCCCGCTGTAGTCGCGCCGGGTGATCTCGGGCAGGCCGTAGTACCACGCCGGATCGAAGCGGTAGTCGGCGGACAGGTCCACGACCAGCGTCCGCGGCGCGGCCGCGTCGATCGCCTGCACGAACGGGCCGCACTTGCCGTTGGGCAGCGCCATCACCACCACGTCCGCATCCCGGCTGGCGACCGCGGCCGGATCCAGGTTCTCGTAGCGCAGCTCGCCGCGATAGCCATCGTTGTGGTCGGCCACGCGCTGGCCATCCAGTTCCCGCGAGGAAACGAAGGCCAGCGTCAGCTGTGGATGGCCGGCGATCAGGCGGATCAGTTCGGCGCCGGTATGCCCGCGTGCGCCGACGATGCCGATGGTGCAGGTGGAACTCATCGATGTGCTTCCAGTCGGAATTCGAGGTTGCGTCGCACGGCCGGCCACTCCGTGTCGAGGATGGAGAACACCACGGTGTCGCGCAGCGATCCGTCGGCATGGCGTGTGGCATTGCGGAGCACGCCGTCCTGTTTCGCGCCCAACCTGGCGATGGCCGCGCGCGAGGTATGGTTGAACCACGAGGTCTCGAAGCTGACATTGACGCAACCCAGCACATCGAACGCGTGGCGCAGCAGCATCAGCTTGCATTCGGTGTTCAGGCCGGTGCGCTGCACCCGTGGCGCATACCAGGTGTAGCCGATCAGCAGCTTGGGGACCTCCGGCTCGAGTGCGTAGAACCGGGTGCTGCCGACCACTTCACCCGTTGCGTCGCGCACGGCGAACGGCAGCACCCTGCCCGCCGCGCGCGCGGCCAGCACGGCATCGACGTAGGCCTCCACCCGCTCCGGCGCCGGCACGCTGGTGAACCACAGCCGGCCCAGGCCGCTGCCATCCACCGCCGCGCGCAGCCCATCGACGTGCGACCGCTCGAGCGGCTCCAGCACGGCGTGGCGGCCTGCCAGCCGGGGAACCGTCGACCACGCCGGGGGAAGCGGCCTTGTGTCCATGTCAGTCCAGCAGGGTCGGCGCGCGGGTGGCGCAGTGGGCCACGCAGCGTTCGATGTCGGCGAAGCTGTCCAGCCCGTACCAGAACACCTTCCACCTGTCCTGCTTGAGGCAGCCGTCGGACTCGGCGTAATAGAAGATGTTGATCTGGTTGTTGTGGCGCGAGCGCCAGAACAGCCGCGGCGTTTCGTCGCGCATCACGTTCCAGACCGCGCGCCCCAGGCCTTCGCCCTGCGCATCGTCCAGCACCGCGAACTTGTCCAGGTAGGTTTCCCCGGCGCCTTCCGTCAGGATCACCGCCGCACGGTAGTTCTCGCTGACATAGGCGCGCAGCAGCGGCGTGCGCTCGAAGTAGTCGGGCACCAGCCGGCGGCCGAAGCTCGACTCGATCAGCCCCCGCAGGCGCTCCAGGTCGAACTCGTCCCATCGCGTGCCGCGCAGCACCTTCTCGCCGCGCCGCACCAGGGTGCCCGAACCCTTGTGGGTGAACAGCTCCTTGGCCAGGTCCGCCGGGCGCGTGATCGAGACCGAGGACTCCAGCGGCAGGTGGTCCAGCAGTTCCTTGATCTGTTCGATCTTCACCTTCATGCCGCCGTTGATCCACGGCTGCTGCATCAGGTGCTCGTACTCGCTGGACAGGTTGATCGAGTCGATCAGGTTGCCGTCCGCGTCCAGCAGCCCGCCTGTCCCGGTGAGGAAGATGATCTTGTACGGCTGCAGCACCCGCACCAGTTCGCTGGCGGCGAAATCGGCGTTGATGTTGAGGATCTGGCCGCCGGGCGTCTCGCCCAGGCTGGCGATCACCGGGATCGAGGTCGCCTGCAGGCTGGCCTCGATCGGCGCCAGGTTCACCCGCCGCACCTCGCCCACGAGGCCGTAGGTCTTCTGGTCCAGGTAATCGGATTCGAACACGCCGCCGGTGATCGAGGTGGCGCGCACCCCGTTCTGCTGCAGCGCCTCCACCAGCGCCAGGTTGGACACCTGGAACACCCGGCGCACGATCGCCAGCGCCTCGGGCGAAGTCACCCGCAGGCCGTTGACGGTCCGCTTCTCGATGCCCGCCGCCGACAGTTCCGCATCCAGCTGCGGCCCGGCGCCGTGCAGCACGATCGGCGTGAGGCCGACTTCCTGCAGGAAGGCCAGCGACGAGGTCAGCGCGTCGAGGTCGTCGCGCAGCACCGCGCCACCGACCTTCACCACCGCGAAACGCTTGGCGTCGATCTGCGAGAAGCGCTTGAGGTACTGGCTGATTTCCTTCGCGCTGGCCATGCTCGAGAGCAGGCGCACGATGGTCTGCCGGGTCTGGCGGTTGGCTTCGATGTTCATTGGCTCAGGATGTCGCGGACGATGCCGCCGTAGCGTTGCAGTTGTTCGAGCGAGACCCACTCGTCGGCGGTATGGGCCTGGGCGATGTCGCCGGGACCGAACACCAGCGCCGTCAGGCCGGCCTGCGAGAAGAGCGAGGCCTCGGTCCAGAAGTCGACGGCGTTGCCGACCGGCAGGCCGAGCTCCTCAGCCAGGTCGCGCGCGGCCAGGCGACGCTCCTCGGCCAGGGCGATGTCGCCCGCCGGCAACGAGGGTCCGCGGAAGGTTTCCTCGTACGCCTCCAGCGCCTCGGGAGCGGCGAAGCCGCGGAAGGCCGCGTGCAGCTGGTCGATGTCGTGCGAGGGCAGCGGCCTGAAACCGAATCGCACCTCGGCGGCCGGCGCGATCACATTGGCCTTGATGCCGCCTTCCACCCGGCCGATGTTGAAGCGCAGCCCGGTCAGTCCGCCGAAGCGGCGGTGAGATTCCAGGCCGACGAAATCGAGCGCGCGGCTGCTCCAGCGCACCGCGTGATGCACGGCGCTGGCATCCAGCGCTCCCGCGCCCGAGGCATGCCCGGCCCGACCGCGGAAGGCCATGCGCACCGCGCTGATGCCGCGATGGGCGAGCACGGCTTCACAGCCGGTGGGTTCGGCCACCACCACATGGCCGAACCCGTGGTCGCGGGCGAGGAACGCCGCGATGCAACGCGCGTCGTTGGCCTCCTCGTCGCTGGTGAACAGGAACGCCGCATCGCCATCGGTGGCCTGCGCCGCGGCGATCAGGCCCGCGGCCGCGCCCTTGATGTCGCAGGCACCCAGGCCCGTCGCGCGCTCGCCGTCCACCCGCAATACGTGCGGATCGGCGCTCCAGTGCGGCGAGGATGGCACGGTGTCCAGATGCACGTTGAACAGGCGCGAGGGAGCGCCACGCACCGCGAACAGGGACACCGCGCCAGCGCCGTGGTCGCTGATCTCGACCCGGAAACCGGGCAGTTGTGCGCGCACGTAATCGAAGATGCCGCCGGTGGTGATCTCGCGCGGCGGGTTGCGGGTGTCGAAGGACACCAGCTTCTCCAGCTGCGCGAGGATGGATGGGAGCAGGTCGTTCATCGTCTCGGTCGGTCGGCCGCAGGAACGGCGTGGTAGATGTCGGGTCGCAGGATTTCCATCAGCGTCTGCGGGTGGGCCGGCGCGTCGAAGCCGTAGCCCGCGTACAGACCATGCGCGTCGCTGGTGGCGAGCATGATCCGGCGCAGTCCCTGCAGCGGGGGATGGCCCATCACCGCGTCCATCAGCCGCTTCGCGTAACCGCGGCCGCGATGGGCCGGCAGCACGAACACGTCGCACAGGTAGGCGAAGGTCGCGCCATCGCTGATCGCGCGCGCGAACGCCACCTGTCCAGCCCCCTCGAGGAATCCGCCGAAGCACAGCGAGCCCGCGACGGCGCGCTCCACCGTCGCGCGCGGAATGCCCCGGCTCCAGTAGGCCTCGCGCGAGAGGAAGCCGTGGATCATGTCCAGGTCCATCGCCTCGGGGCGGGTGTCGATGCGCAGCCGCTGCATGGTCAGCCCCGCCCGTCCAGGGTCGTGGCGGCGCACGGGCGCATGGTGCCGCCGCGGACCGTGGTCCGCGGGGCCGTATTCCCGCACTTGCCGGCCGCAGGCGCGCGCATGTTCAGCGGTTGACCTCGGCCCACAGCGTGCTGCTCATGCCGAACAGCTTGATGAAGCCCTCGGCTTCCTCCACTCCCCAGTCGGCCGACTGCGCGTAGGTGGCGCCCCAGGAGTGCAGCAGGTGCGGCGACTTCACCGCCACCGCGTCGACGCGGCCGCCGCGGGTCTCGAGCACCACCTCGCCGTTGACCATCGCCTGCGAAGAGGCCAGGAAGGCTTCCAGGTCGGTCTTCAGCGGATCGTGGAAGAAACCCTCGTACACCAGCTCCACCCACTTGCGGGCGACCTCGGGCTTGAAACGGTTCTGTTGCTTGGAGAGCACCGCCTCTTCCAGCGCGCGGTGCGCGGCCAGCAGAGCGACGAGGCCGGGGGCCTCGTACACGATCCGCCCCTTAAGGCCGATCACGGTGTCGCCGGTGTACATGCCGCGGCCCACGCCGTAGGGCGCGAACAGCCTGTTGAGTCGCGCCAGGATCTGTTCGCCGGGCAGCGGCTTGCCGTCGAGCTCCACGGCCTCGCCTCGCTCGAACCTCAGGCTCACCGTGAGCGCTTCGGACGGCCATGCGCTGCGCGGCGCACACCAGCCGCGCGCCCCCTCGCCCGGCGCCTCCCACTGGTCGATCTCCCCGCCGGACATGGTCACGCCCAGCAGGTTCTCGTTGATCGTGTAGGCCTTCTGCTTGGCGCGCACGCCGAAGCCGCGCTCTTCCAGGTAGGCCTGCTCGTAGGCACGCGTCTGCGTATGCTCCTTCTGGATCTCGCGGATCGGCGCCACGACGCGGTAGCTGCCCTGCGCCTTGATCGCGAGGTCGAAACGCACCTGGTCGTTACCCATGCCGGTGCAGCCGTGGGCGATGGCGTCGGTGTCGAGTTCCGCGGCGCGCGCCAGCGCGGCATCGACGATCAGGTAGCGGTCGGACACCAGCAGCGGGTACTGCCCCTGGTACCCCTCGCCCGCCCAGACGAACGGCTTGACGAAGCCCGTCCAGATCGCCGGGCCGCCATCGACGGTGACATGGCTGGCCACGCCCAGTTCGGCCGCGCGCTTCTCGATGAAGGCACGCTCGTCGGCATCGACGCCGCCGGTGTCGGCGAACACCGTATGCACGTTCCAGCCGCGCTCCTGCAGGTAGGGCACGCAGAAGCTGGTGTCGAGACCCCCGGAGAAGGCAAGGACGATGTCCTGGCCTTCTCCGCGGGCGTGGTTGGTGATCGGTGATTCGTGATTCGAAGGAGCGGAGGGCTGCGACATGGGGGAATCTCTCTACGATCTGGAAAAGGTCTGGAGCGGGACCGGACTGTTCTTTCGAACCACCAGTCACGAACCACTAATCACGAGCCGCGCACCAGGGCGGCCATCACCGCCTTCTGCACATGCAGCCGGTTCTCGGCTTCCTCGATCGCGATGCAGTTGGGCGAGTCCATCACCGCGTCGGTGGCCTTGACGTTGCGGCGCAGCGGCAGGCAGTGCGAGAACACGCCGTTGGCGGTCAGCGCCATCTTGGCCTCGTCGACGATGAAGTGCCTGTACTGTTCGCGGATCGGCTTCTCGGGTGCCCAGTTGCCGAAATACGGCAGCGCGCCCCAGCTCTTGGCGTAGACCACGTCGGCGCCGGCATAGGCGCTCTCGATGTCGTGGCTGACGGTCAGCGATCCGCCGCTTTCGGCGACGTTCTGCCCGGCCCAGCCCATGTAGCGCTCGTCGAGCACGTACTCGGGCGTGGGGCACAGCAGGGTCACGTCCATGCCCAGGCGCGTGGCGATGGTCAGCGCCGAGTTGGCCACCGCGGTGTTGAGCGGCTTGGGGTGGTAGGTCCAGGTCAGCACGTACTTCTTTCCGCGCAGGTCCTCGGTGCCGAAGCGCTCGCGCAGCGCCAGCGCATGCGCCAGTTCCTGGCAGGGATGGGTGATGGTTTCCATGTTGATCACCGGCACCGGCGAGTACTTGGCGAACGCGTTCAGCACCACGTCCTGGCGGTCGTACTGCCAGTCCACGAACTTCGGGAACGCCCGCACGCCGATCAGGTCGACGTAGCGGCCGAGCACCCGCGCCACCTCGGCGATGTGTTCCTCGGTATCGCCGTCCATCACGGTGCCGAGGTCAAACTCGATCGGCCAGGCGTCCTTGCCCGGCTGCAGCACGACGGCATGGCCGCCCAGCTGGAACGCTCCAAGTTCGAAGCTCGTGCGCGTGCGCATCGAGGGGTTGAAGAACACCAGGGCGATCGACCGCCCCTTGAGTTCGTCGCCGATGCGGTTGCGCTTGTAGAGCGCGGCCTGGGTGAGCAGGGCGTCCAGGTCGGCGCGGCTCCAGTCCTGCGTGTTCAGGAAATGCTTCATCGGCGGCATCCAGTGGAAGATCGGTCGGGTGGCGGTGCAGAAACGAAAAAACCCAGCCTGCAGGCTGGGTTTCGGCATGACGGAGACAACGTCCGGTCGACCCAGCTCAGGTACAGCGGTCCGGTCGGCGCGCACGCGAGGTCATCCCTGCCGCCATGCGGGCGGAGGTCAGGATGTCGGCGTGGGCAAGGGCGTTTTTCACCGCGCGCATCCTCGCACGGGCGGACCGTGCACTGCAACAGAAAGCTGCAGTCAAGGGGTTTCGGTTGCAACCACCGGGGTGACCGACACCCGCACCTGGACCCGGTTGCCCGGGTCCACTGGCAGGCGCGAGCGGTACTTCACCCCGCGATGCACGTAGTCGACGTCATAGCCGACCGGGCGGCGGAACTCCCGCTCCATCGGCACCATCCTGCATTCGCCGCCGGCAGAGGGGGCCACCTCCTCGACCTTCGGATCCGGGGTCAGCGCGCCCTTGACCGCGCCGATGACGCGGGCCAGCCCGGTCTTCTCCTCGACATCATCGACCGGGGTGGACGCCTCGCAGCGTTCCACCATGCTGGTCGCGCGCAGCGTCTGGTAGACCGGCTCGGCGCGCAGCACCTGGGCGTACTCCATGCGCACGTTCTCCTGCGCCGCAGGCGGGTCCATCGCCCCCTGCTGAGCGCCAGCCGGCACGGACAGGCACAGCATCGCCGCCACGGACAGGCGGCGGAGTACGGAGGAGAAGGTTTCTGGTCGGACCATCGGCACCCAGTGTAGGCCGGCGTGCGCGTGCCGGGCTGAACCCTTGCCTCACGGGCCGCGTGCTGCGCCAGGCGCCATGCCGACTTACGGCCGGCGGACGCCGCGATGGCGCCAGGCGGGCGATCGGCCTGCCCGGCGCGGTAGGCGCTGGCCTCCGCACGCTCTAGAATCGCCTGCTTTCGTCCGCTGCGCGCCGATGTCCCTGCACCTGTTCAACAGCCTGACCCGCCAGGTCGAAGCCTTCGCGCCGCTCGACCCGGCCTGCCCGACCATGTACCTGTGCGGGCCCACGGTCTACAACTACGTGCACATCGGCAACGCACGCGGCCCGGTGGTGTTCGGGGTGCTGGCCGCCCTGCTCCGGCGCCGCCACGGGGCGTTGCGCTACGCGCGCAACATCACCGACGTGGACGACAAGATCAACGCGGCCGCGCGCGAACAGGGTGTGCCGATCGCGGCCATCACCGACCGCTTCGCCGCCGCCTACCGCGAGGACATGGCCGCGCTGGGCGTGGACGGCGATTTCGCGCCGGACATCGAACCGGCTGCCACCGCCCATATCGGGCAGATGCTGGAGATGATCGCGCGCCTGGTCGAGTCCGGGCACGCCTATGCGGCAGAAGGCCACGTGCTGTTCGCGGTGGACACCTTCCCCGGCTACGGCAGGCTGTCGCGCCGCGAACCGGACGACATGCTCGCCGGCGCACGCGTGGAAGTGGCGCCCTACAAGCGCAACCCGGCCGATTTCGTGCTGTGGAAGCCGTCCACCGACGACCTCCCCGGCTGGGATTCACCCTGGGGCCGCGGCCGTCCCGGCTGGCATATCGAATGCTCGGCGATGGCGGCCGCCCATCTCGGCGAGACGATCGACATCCACGCGGGCGGCGTCGACCTGCAGTTCCCGCACCACGAGAACGAGGTGGCGCAGAGCGAGTGCGCCCACGGCGGTCGCATCTTCGCCCGCACCTGGCTGCACAACGGCATGCTGACCCTGTCCGGGGCCAAGATGTCGAAGTCCGTGGGCAATATCGAGAAGGTGCACGACCTGGTGCGCCGGCATCCGCCCGAAGCCCTGCGCTATGCGCTGCTGTCGGCGCACTACCGCCAGCCGCTGGACTGGTCGGACGGGCTGATCGAGCAGAGCGTGCGCACGCTGGACCGCCTGTACGGCACGCTGCGCGACCTGGAAGACGTGGATGCCGTGGCCACGATTCCGGAGGCGGTCGAAGGCGCGCTCGACGATGATCTCAACACGCCCGCGGCACTGGCCGAGCTGGCCCGCATTGCCGGCGAGGCACGCAAGTCGCAGTCGACCGACGACCGCGCGGGATTGAAGGCGGTGCTGCTCGGCGCCGGCCAGGCGCTCGGACTGCTGCAGCAGTCGCCGCAGGCGTGGTTCGCCCGGGGCGCCTCGGCCGACGACGACGCGCGCATCCAGGGACTGGTGGAGGAGCGCGCGGCCGCCAAGAAGGCTCGCGACTTCGCCCGCGCCGATGCCATCCGCGACCAGCTCGCCGCCGAAGGCATCCTGCTCGAGGACACGCCCCAGGGCGTGCGCTGGGTGAGGAAGCGCGTCTAGCGGACGCCACCAGCGTCCGCTCGCGCTTTCCGAACGCCAGGCCGTGGACGGCCGGACGTTCGGGACCTTCGCGGCCGCGCCATGGATGGCGGCGACCATACCAACGAGACTGCTGATGACCGAAACGCCCTTCCCCATCGAACCCACTGCCGCCGAGGCCCAGGCCGCGATCCGCGAGGAGTTCGCCTTCTTCGGCGACTGGGCCGAGCGCTACCAGTACCTGATCGACCTCGGACGCAAGCTGCCGCCGTTCCCTGATGCGTTCAAGACCGAGGAACACCGCCTGCTCGGCTGCCAGTCGCTGGTCTGGATCGTGCCTTCGGGCGATGCCGGGCGCCTGGATTTCGCCGCCGCCAGCGATTCGGCGATCGTGTCGGGCCTGATCTTCCTGGCCCTGCGCGTGTACTCGGGACGCAGCGCGCGCGAGATCCTCGATACCGATGCCAGCTACATCGCCGACATCGGCCTGGCCAGGCACCTGTCGCCCACGCGCAGCAACGGCCTGGCCTCGCTGCTGGCGTTCATCCGCGAGGCCGCGCAGCGCGCCCTGGCGTGAGTACGTCCGGATCCGGGCCGTCTCCCGACAGCCGCGCGGCGCCGCTGCGCAACCGGGATTTCCGGCTGCTGATGGGCTTCCGGATCTTCACCATCCTGTCCTACCAGGCGGTCGCGGTGACGGTGGGCTGGCATGTGTACGAGCTCACCCGCGATCCGTGGATGCTGGGCCTGATCGGCCTGGCCGAAGTGCTGCCCTACTTCTGCGTGGCGCCGTTCGCCGGCTATCTGGTCGACCACCTGCCGCGTCGCCGGCTGGGCGCGTTCGCGGCTGCCTGCCTGGCGATCACGCCCCTGCTGCTGGTCGCCATCGCCGCGGGCTGGTGGCAGGCCGGCATCCTGGCCATCTACGCCGCCATCGCCCTCACCGGCTGCGTGCGGGCGTTCCTGGGGCCGGTGTACAACGCCCTGTTCGCGCGCGTGCTGCCGCGCGAACAGTACGTGCGCGGCGCCAGCCTGGGCAGCATCGTATTCCAGGCGGGCCTGGTCACCGGCCCGGCGATCGGCGGCTTCCTCGTGGGCTGGGCCGGCAAGCCCGCGTCCTACGGCGTCGCCGCGGTGTTCGCGATCTGCGCGGCGCTGGCGATGCTGCGCCTGCGGGTGAGCGAACCGGCGCCGCAGCTGCAGCGCTCGCCGATCTTCGCCAGCATCGCCGAGGGCGCCCGCTTCGTGTTCGGCCACCAGGTACTGCTGGGCGCGCTGGCGCTGGACATGTTCGCGGTGATGTTCGGCGGCGCGATCTCGCTCGCGCCCGCCTTCATCCAGGAGATCCTGCACTACGGACCGGAGGGGCTCGGCATCCTGCGCGCGGCGCCGGCACTGGGCGCCGTGGCCGTGGGCGTCTGGCTGGCCCGGCATCCGCTGGACCGGAACGCGGGGCGGATCCTGCTTGCCGCGGTGGTGGGCTTCGGCCTGTGCATGGTGGGCTTCGGCCTGTCCACGGCGTTCTGGCTGTCGGCTTTCTTCCTGCTGCTGTCGGGTGTCTGCGACGGCGTGTCGGTGGTGACCCGTTCCACCATCATGCAACTGGCGACGCCCGACCACATGCGCGGCCGGGTGTCGTCGATCAACGGGCTGTTCGTCGGCTCGTCCAACGAGATCGGCGCCTTCTACGCCGGCTCGATGGCGCGCCTGCTCGGCCTGGTCCCGGCGGTGGTGCTGGGCGGCTGCGTGACCATGGGCGTCGCCGCGGTGACCGCCTGGCGCGCACCGAAGCTGAGGCGCCTCCACTTCAGCCAGCTGAAGTGAAGGGCCGTGATTGGTGATTCCTGATTCGTGATTCGGGAGAGCGAGTCGCGCCGCCCGCTTTTTCCACCAACCACCAAGCACCGTCATGAAAAACCCCGCCGAAGCGGGGTTCTTTCATGACTCTCAATCGCCCATCTGCTTCTGCAGGTGTTCCCAGCGTTCCTGGGCATCGATGGTGCGCTCTGCCTGCGGGCGCGCCTCGAGGCGGTCGAGGCCGATCTCCTCGCCGGTATCCACGCAGTAGCCGTAGTCGCCTTCGTCGACCCGGCGGATGATGCTCTCGATCTTGTTGATCAGCTTGCGGTAGCGGTCGCGGGTACGCAGCTCGAGTGCGTTCTCGGTCTCGCGGCTGGCCCGTTCGGCCTCGTCGCCGACGTCGCGCACTTCGTCCTTGAGGTTCTCGATGGTCTGGCGCGATTCCTCGACCAGTTCCTCGCGGCGCGTCAGCAGCTTCTGGCGGAAGTACTCCAGCTGCAGCGGGTTCATGTACTCTTCCGCCGCGTCGGGCTTGTAGCCCTGCGGGAGGATCGGACGCCCGGTCTCCGGATCGGTCTCGTAGGGCACGACCTTCACCTTGGCCTTCGGCGCCGGGGCCGAAGACCGGGTGGTCACGGCCACCGCCACCTTGCCCTGCACGCGCGGACCATTGCTGACGCGCGCGGGCGCGGCCTTGCCCGCCTGCGCCGGAGCGGAGGCCGCAGGTGCCTTGGTCTTCTTCACTTCCGGGGCCTTGGCGGCAGGCGCCCCCGCGGACCTGGACACGGGCTTCTTCGGCGCCGGCGCGGGCTTGGCCGGGGCGGTCTTCACCGCGGGCGCGACAGCCTTCTTGGCCACCGGCTTGGACGCCTTCTTCACGGGCGCAGGCGCCGCCTTGGCCGCTGGCTTCTTCGCCGGCGCCGCCTTGGCGGCCGGCTTCTTCGCCGGGGCCGCCTTCTTCACGGGCGCACTTTTCGCTACCGCCTTCTTCGCGGCGGACTTGGCGGGCGCCTTCTTCGCCGGAGCCTTCTTCACTGCCTTGGCAGCGGGCTTCGCCGACTTGCTGGCGCTGGTCTTGGCCGTTTTCGCGGGCTTCGCGGGCTTCTTCGCCGACTTCTTGACTGCCACGTGATGCAATCCCTCTGGATTCCCTTGGACGGGAAAAGCGGGGTGTTATACCCTGCCCCGGCGGCAGCGGCAACCGCGCCGGAGTTTTCCACCCCACGCCGTGATCGATCGCCTCCTCATCGCCCTGCTGCGCATCTACAAGCGCTTCATCAGCCCCATGCTGGGCCCACGCTGCCGCTTCGTGCCCACCTGCTCGGAATACGCGATGGAAGCGATCGGGCGCTTCGGCGCCCTGCGCGGCGGCTGGCTGGCACTGCGCCGGATCGGCCGCTGCCATCCCCTCCACCCCGGCGGCCTGGATCCGGTGCCGCCCAAGACTCCTGGAAACGGCTGAATGTCCGACACCCTGATCGTCAATGCCCGCCTGGTCAACGAAGGCCGTGAGTTCGAGGCCGACCTGCGCATCGCCGGGGATCGCATCGCGGAAATCGGCTCCGGACTGTCGGCGCGGCCAGCCGACACCGTGGTGGATGCGGGAGGACGGCGGCTGCTGCCCGGGATGATCGACGACCAGGTCCACTTCCGCGAGCCCGGCCTGGAGCACAAGGCCGACATCGCCAGCGAGTCGGCGGCAGCGGTCGCCGGCGGCCTGACCAGCTTCATGGACATGCCCAACACCAGCCCGCCCACGCTGACGGCCGAGGCGTTGGAGGACAAGTATTCACGCGCCGCCGGGCGCGCCCGCGCCAACTACGGCTTCTACTTCGGCGCCAGCAACGACAACCTCGAGCACGTGCGAGGCATCGACCCCCGCGCCACGCCGGGGCTGAAGGTGTTCATGGGGGCCTCCACCGGCAACATGCTGGTCGACAACCCGGAGACCCTGGACGCCATCTTCCGCGATACCCCGGTGCCGATCATCACCCACTGCGAGGACACGCCGACCATCGACGCGATCCTTGCCGAATACCGGGCCAAGTACGGCGACGACATCCCGGCGCAATGCCACCCCGACATCCGCTCGCGCGAGGCCTGCATCAAGTCCACGCGCCTGGCGCTGGAGCTGGCGCGCCGCCACGACACCCGCCTGCACGTCCTGCACATCTCCACGGCCGACGAGCTGGCCCTGTTCGAGCGCGGCCCCATGGTCCGCCCGGACGGCAGCCGCAAGCACATCACCGCCGAGACCTGCATCCACTTCCTGCGCTTCGACCGCGCCGACTACGCGCGCCTGGGCCACCAGATCAAGTGCAATCCCGCGATCAAGGACCCCGGCGATCGCGCCGCGCTGCTCCGCGCGCTGGCCGAGGACGTGATCGACGTGCTCGCCACCGACCACGCGCCGCACACCTGGGAAGAGAAGCACAACCCCTACGTGCGCGCGCCCAGCGGCCTGCCGCTGGTGCAGTTCGCGCTGGTGGCCGCGCTGGAATGCGTGCACGAAGGGCATTTCGACGCCGCCCGCGTGGTGCAGAAGTTCGCCCATGCGCCTGCCCAGCTGTTCGACGTGAAGGAGCGCGGCTATCTGCGCGAAGGCTACTTCGCCGACCTGGTGCTGGTGGAGGACACATCCTTCACCGTGCGCCGCGAGGACGTGCTGTCCAAGTGCGGCTGGTCGCCGTTCGAGGGCACCACGTTCCGCTCGCGCATCGCTTCGACCTGGGTCAACGGCCGGCTGGCCTGGGACGGCAGCCGGCTGACGGGCGCGCCGACCGGCCGGCGCCTGGAGTTCGCGCGTTGATGCGCAGCCATTGCCCGCGCCTGCGGGCGCTCGTGGTCGCGGCCGCCCTGCTGTGGGCCCCGGCATGCGCCATGGCGGCCGGGCCGGACGCGGGGACGGCCGACAATCGCGACCAGCGCGTGGTGTTCCCCGCCAGCGTGCAGCAGGGCGCGATGGTGATCGGCAAGGTGCCTCCCGGCAGCCGCGTCGAGTACGCAGGCCGCAGCCTGCGCACCACCGGCTATGGAAGCGTCGTGTTCGGCGTCGGGCGCGACACCACCGGGCCGCTCACCGTGCAGGTGGTTCGGCCGGACGGCAGCAGCGAGCGGGCGCGCATCTCGGTGACGCCGCGCGACTGGCCGGTCCAGCGCGTGGACGGCGTGCCGCCGAAGACGGTCGATCCACCGCCGCACATCGCCGAGCGTATCCGCCTCGAGCAGGCACGGGTCGCCGAGGCCCGGCTGCGCGACGATGCGCGCGCCGACTTCGCCGCGCCCTTCCTGCGCCCGGTCGAGGGCCGGATCAGCGGCCGCTTCGGCCGCGCCCGCGTCTACAACGGCAAGCCGGGCTCGCCGCATTCGGGCATGGACATCGCCGCCGCCACCGGCACACCGGTGCGGGCACCGGCCGCCGGCATCGTGACCTTCGCAGGGAACGATCTCTACCTCACCGGCGGCACCCTGCTGATCGACCACGGCCACGGAATCAGCAGCAACTTCCTGCACCTGTCGCGCATCGACGTGCAGGTGGGCGAACGGGTGGAACAGGGCCAGGTCGTGGCGGCGGTGGGGTCGACCGGGCGCTCGACGGGGCCGCATCTGCATTGGGGGATGAGCTGGTTCGACGTCCGCATCGATCCGCAGCTGGTACTGGAGCGCGCCAACTGACGGTTGCCGCGCGGCTGTTCACCGGCCGCGGCGCGTGGCGACGCGTTTGTCGAAACCCCGGCCGATAGGACGATCCGGCGCGGTGCTGGAGCGCGGCAACTGACGGTCGAGGGGCCGCCGTTCACCGGCCGCGGCGCGTAGCGACGCGTTTATCAAAACCGCGGCCGATAGCACGATCCGGCGCGGTGCCGGTACGCGGCAACCGATGTTGCCGGCCCCGCGCTGCTTGCCCGCGCCACGCGTGCGACGCGTTCTTCCATAGCAAGCGACTCGTCGGCATTCCGGGCATTCCGCCCTCAGCCGGCCACGCCTTGCATCAGCCGCCCCAGCGACCTCAAGCTCGGGGAGATGGCAAGGTCCTGCGGCGATACCAGGCGCGGGTTCGGATCGGGAATCACGGTGCCGGGGCCTCCGCCGTGCAGCGCGGCCACGTCGGTATCCGCCGCCGCGCGCAGGGCGGTCTGTCCCAGCGCGGCACCGCGGGCGAGTTCGAGCTCCTCGTCGCTGATCTCGGGAACCGCGCCGGCTTCGGAATGCAGGACCGGGAGTTGATCGCCACGCATGGCGTTGAGCCGCATCCGCGGCGCCTGCAGGCGTTCGCGGCCGGAAGGCCGCAGCAGCGGCCAGATCTCCTCGAACAGGGCCTTCCAGTCGATCTGCGGAAACGGCTCGGTACCGCGTTCGCCGACCACGATCACCGGGGCCAGCCGTCCTTCGGGCACGACCGCGCACTGGGCATAGGCGCGGTACACCACCTCGCTGCAGACCATGCGCCCGGTATCGTCGGGCACTGCATGATCCAGGGCCACGCGCACCAGCAGCCGTCCCCACGGATGCACGGGCCACTTGCCGCGCACGGCCATGATCGCGCCGAACAGTGCCAGCTGGTCGACCGGGTACGGGATGCCGAGCATGCCCGCCGCCTTGGCCAGCACGGCCGCCGTGTCCGCGTCCGCGAGCGGTGCGTTGCCGTCCCCCGCCATGCGCAGCGCGTCGATGAACCGGTAGTTGACCTGGTCGGCCAGGCGCGTGGCCAGGGGATAGCGCCTGACTCCCGACGCCGCCGCCTCGATCAGGTCGCCGCCGTCGGCCACGATGGCCGCATGGCTGTGGATGCCGTCGCTGGCCCAGGCGATGAGCTCCGACAGCGGGCCCTGCCCCATCATCAGCAGCACGTCGCCGGTCCTGAGGTCTGCGGCCGCCAGGGGGGATGTCGCGGTATCGGCTTGCATGTCCATGGGCTTACTCCGTTGGCACGGTGGTCCACAGGCCTTGCTGTGGGGACGCGGCGGTGGCGCGGTCGCGCCCGGCCGACTTGCTTGCGTACAGCGCCGTGTCGGCGCGCTCGAACAGGCTCGACAGCGACTCCCCGGGCGCGAGTTCGGCCACGCCGATGCTGAGCGATGCATCGATGCTGGCATCGCGCATCGACAGGGGCCTGCAGTTCACCGAGATCCGGATGCGCTCGGCGATCCGCAGCGCCGAAGCCCCGTCGTGCCCGGGCAACACCACCAGGAACTCGTCGCCGCCGTAGCGGCCGAGCGCATCGCTGCGACGCAGCTGGTTGCGCAGGCGCCACGACACGATGCGCAGGCACTGGTCGCCGACGCTGTGGCCGTGGCGGTCGTTGATCTCCTTGAAGCGGTCCACGTCGACGAAGGCGATCGACAGCGGTTCGCTCCGCGCGCGCGCGCGCTCGACCTCCTGGAACAGTCGCTCCTCGATCCCGTGCCGGTTCATGGTCTTGGTGACCGGGTCGATCGTGGCCTGGCGGCTGGCATGGTCGCGGTCGCGGCGCAGCTGAAGCAGCTTGTCGGACAGGCCCAGCGCGAGCAGCAGGCTGGCGAGCACGAAACTGGCGGCCAGGCCCTGGCCCAGCCAGGTGGGGCCGGTCCACAGGCCCATCATCTGCGCGGCCGCCAGGAAGCAGAACACCATCAGCGCGCTCCACGAGGCCAGCACCACGCGTGCGGCCCGTTCCCCGCGCAGCGCCAGCAAGCCGCTGGCGAACAGCAGCACCACGGCCGAATACAGCAGGGCGAAGTTTGCTGCCGCGCTGAGCGCGCGCCAGTCGAACGCGAGCGAAAAGGCACCCGCCAGCGCCGCGACCACGGTGCTGGCGTGGAGCACCCGGTGGAGGACGGGCGCCTTCCGGCGCAGGTCCAGGTAGCTGGACTGGAACAGATTGCTGAACACCACGCCCAGGCAGCCGAACACGCGGTTGGCCGTCGCGCTGCCGCCGAACAGCCCCTCCGCACCTGGCACCCATCGCAGGTCGCCGTTGATCGCGGACAGGTATCCGATCGCGCACACCAGCATGGCGCTGAAGTAGGCGTAGCTGCGCTCGCCGGTGCCGCCCCAGAAAGCCAGCCCCAGGACGGCGAGCACCGACAGGGTGGTCAGGACCATCGTCCGCCACGCGACGAACACCAGGTCCTCGCGATGCACCTGGTCCATCGGCTCGATCGACAGCGGCGTGATCATGGTGGACCGGTGTTCCACGCGCAGCCAGACCGCCTCCCCTGCCGGAATGCCCTCGGGCAGTGCGATCACCAGGGCACGATGGGAATAGCGCCGGTCGGCGTGTTCGCCGTACAGGGCATGCCGCATGGGCGCGGTGGCGCCGGGCGGCCAGGCTTCGACCCGGTAGAGGAACGGCGAGCGCAGTACCAGCTGCGGGGCATCGTCCGCCTCCACCGGCGCCTCGGTCTCGATCCGCCACCACTGCGCCGGGCGCTCGCGCTGCCGGATGTGCGCGCGTTCCAGCGCGGGCAACAGGCGCGCATCGTGATGGCCGGCCAGCACCTCGGCGGCCGGCGGGTCGTCGCGCAGCTCGCGCACGACGAGGCCGGCCGTGGCGGCCGGCAACGGCCACAGCAACAGGCACAGCAGCAGGCACAGCCACCCGCTGCACGACCATGTGCGTTGCCGTGGATCCCCCATGGGGCGATCCTAGCCTATCGCCACCGCAATGGGCATTCGTTCACACTTCAGCGTGCGGAACTGACCCTGGCCACCGCGTCGTGCGCGTGGAGGCTCTCGAAATGCGAGACGGTGGCGTCGAAGCGCTCGACCCGGGCATCGGCCTGCAGCACGGCGGCGACCCGGCGCGCGGCGTCCTCGCAGAACATGAGGTTGGCGGCGTTGAGCGCGGCGAAGGCCTGCTCGTCCTCACGCTTGACCGCCGTCTGCACCGGGGTGCCCAGGGCGTCCTCGATCGCATCGACCAGCTCCGCCAGCGGCAGTCCGTCGAATGCCGGGCGCAGGCGCAGGCGGATCTCGGCACGGCTGCGCTGGGCGTGGGGCGTCGCCGCCAGTCCGCGCGGCGATGCCAGCCAGTCGTGCACGACCCCGGTCGACAGCGGCGCGGCTCCGGCGAAATCGTCCGCGAAACGCTGCGCGTTCAGCTGCCGCGACAGTGCGGCCGACGCCGGGCAGGTACTGGAGTACTCGACCGAGAATCCGAGATCCAGCGACAGGTGCCCGTCGACGAGCTCGGCGGCCAGCTCGACCGGGTAGGTCTTCCAGCCGCTGTAGCCGCTCGCCAGGGCGGGCCGGCGCAGCAGATGGTCGTAGCGGATCACCACGCGGGCGCGACTCGACAGGCCCTGCTGCGAGTCGATGCAGTCCTGCAGCACGCGCCGCAGCATGGCGTGGCCGGGTTCCTCGCTCGACAGCGCGTCCTGCAGCCGCAGGTACAGCCGCGACATGTGGATGCCACGGGCCTCGGGATCGCGCAGGTCGACCGCCACGTCGACCGACGCCGGAACCAGCTGGCTGCCCTGCCCGTCTCCTGCGACACGCAGAGGCAGGGCGATCCGGTCCATGCCGACCCAGTCGAGCGCGCGCGCCGCGCGGGCGGCATCGCCGGCGACGTCGGGCAGGGTCCGGGCGGGGGTCTGGGTCACGGGAGCGTCCGACAGCTGGAAAAGGCCACACAGTTTAACGGCGCAGCGCGATGCGCCCGCGAAACGCAGCGTTGTGGTCAGCCACGACGCGCGGCGCGCCAGCCGGCAAGCAGCAGGCCCAGCGTGGC
This sequence comes from Pseudomonadota bacterium, assembly GCA_023444765.1. Lineage (GTDB taxonomy): Bacteria > Pseudomonadota > Gammaproteobacteria > Xanthomonadales > Xanthomonadaceae > Luteimonas. The sequence continues at coordinate 24,365 of JAEXLY010000277.1, forward strand.
CGGGCGTCCCTGGGCCTGCCCTGCCGCCTGGTGGCGCAGGTGCCTCTCCAGCGCCACCTGGTGCAGGC
>JAEXLY010000323.1 GCA_023444765.1 Pseudomonadota bacterium
CGACGCTCGGCCTCCTGCATGTCCAGCGCCGCATGCCCCCGGGCCGCGAAGGCCGGCACGGCCGGCGAAGGCGAGACATCCGTCCGCGTACGCGACACCAGGGCCTCGTCGCCGGCTGCCAGTGCGGCGGCCAGCCTGGCCAGCTGCGGATCGTCGAACGCGGCCGCATGTCCGCGCCGCTGGTTGAGCGGTGGCTCCGGCTGCGCCGGCAGGCCCGGTCGATGGTCGGGATGGTCGGGATGTCCGGGTGCGGTGGGCGCATCCCGTTCCAGGGCAGGAAAGCCCCCGCCCCCGGTATGGTCGCGCAGGTCGACGGCGTGCCTGCGTGTGGGTGGCGCGAATCGCAGCGTGGCGGGATCGACGTCACCGGTCTGCGGGACGCCGTGGTCGCGCTGGAAGTCGAGCAACGCGCCCTGCATGCGCAGCCGGTAGACCCCATGGAGCTCCAGTCGCGCTCCCCCGGCTGCCCGGTACCCTTCGGCGTCCATCACCCGCTGGAGGTCGCGGATCCGCGCGCTGGATTCTTCGAGGCGAAAGCTGCGAGTACTACGGCCTAGCGACGTCTCCGGGGCAGGCGAGCGCCACGTCACCAGCCGGCGCGTGGACCGGCCATGCCAACTCGCCGGGCCGCCATCCCGTGAGCCGGAACGGCTGCGCCGGCGAACGCTTGCATTTGAGGGCGGCGGACGCTGCAATGCGGAGATGATCCGCATCCTGCGCCAGCTTGCGCCCGTTGCCTGTGTTCTCGCGCTGGCCGCCTGCCAGCACGCCGCCCCGCGCAACCCGATGGCGTCGTGGGTGGCGTCGCCGAACTACGACCTGCGCCGGCCGCAGGTGATCGTGCTGCACTACACCGAGCAGGACTCGGTCGCGCAGAGCCTGCACACCTTGCGTACGGCCAACAGCGGTGGACGCGTGAGTTCCCATTACCTGGTCGGCGACGATGGCCGCATCTACCAGCTGGTGTCCGACGAGCATCGCGCCTGGCACGCGGGTGCCGGCAGCTGGGGCACGATCCACGAACTCAATTCGGCGTCGATCGGCATCGAGATCGACAATGATGGGGTCGAGCCCTTCAGCGAAGCGCAGATCGCAGCGGTCATCCGGCTGCTCGAGGATCTCACCGCCCGCCACCGCATCCCGAAGACCGCGGTGATCGGCCACTCGGACCTTGCGCCGGGGCGAAAGATCGATCCGGGTCCGCTGTTTCCCTGGCAGCGCCTGTACGAAGCCGGGTTCGGCATCTGGCCCGACCCTGCTGCGCCGCCGCCGCCGGCGGGCTTCGATCCCATCGACGCGCTGCGCCTGATCGGCTACCCCGTCGACCGGCCGGAGGCGGCGATCCATGCCTACCGCATGCGGTTCCGCGGCGACAACGGAAAGACGCTCGATGCCGAGGATCTGCGGATCCTGCACGCGCTGACGTGGCGGCCTTCCCCGCTGTCGCTGGAAGCCTCCGACTGACTGCAGGGCGCGGCTGACGCAGGAAGCAGCGCGCCGCGCCCGGACACGCGATAGCCGCCTGACGCGGGCGCGCAGTGGGATCGCCCGGCTGGTTCGGGATGACACGTCGGCGCCGCGTCGCGGGCTGACGCGACCACCCGCGTTGCTCAGCCGGCCTTGCGCGCCTTGGTGGCCTTCTTGGTGGCCTTCTTGGCCGACGGTTTCTTGCGCGTCGCGGTCTTCTTGACGGTCTTCGACGCCGCCTTCTTCGCCGGAGTGCGCTTGTTCTCGCCCAGGCTCTTCTGCAGCAGCGAGACGAAATCGACCACGTTGGTGGCCGCATCCTCGCTGGTGGCAGGTTCCTCCAGCACCTGGGTGGTCGCGCCCTTGTCCTTGATGCGCTTGCGGATGATCTCGGCCAGGCGCTCGCGGAACTCGTCGTGGTAGTCCCCGGGATTCCACTTCGCCGCCATCGAGTCGACCAGCTGCGTGGCCATCTCCAGTTCCTTCGGGCTGATGCGGTAGTCGCCGGTGTTGCCCTCGGGCAGCTTGTACTCGGCGGGGTCCACCAGCTCCTGCGGGTACCGCATCATCATCAGCACCAGGGCGTCGCCCAGTGGCATCACCGCCGAAAGATACTCGCGGGTACGGATCACCACCCGCGCCACGCCGATCTTGCCGGCCTTGCGCAGGGTCTCGCGAAGCAGCACGTAGCCCTTCTCGGCCTTCTTGCCCGGTACCAGCACGTAGGGCTTCTCGAAGTAGCGGATGTCGATGGCCTCGGCATCGACGAAGGCCTCGATCTCCACCGACTCGTGCGTCTCGGGCGAGGCCGCGGCGATGTCGGACTTGTCGATCACCACGTAGCTGCCCTTGTCGTACTCGAAGGCCTTGACGATCTCCTTCCAGGGCACTTCCTCGCCGGTGTCGGCGTTGACCCGCTCGAAGCGGATCGGCTTGCGGTCGCGCGCGTCGAGCATGCGGAACGACAGGTCGTTGCTGCGCGTGCCCGACATCAGGGAGACGGGCACGTTGAGCAGTCCGAAGCTGAGGTTGCCGGTCCAGATCGGTCTGGCCATGCCGTCGCTCGCGGGAGAATGGAACGACAGCCTGCCCGGTGAGGCGTGGTGGCCTTGTGCAAGGC
>JAEXLY010000099.1 GCA_023444765.1 Pseudomonadota bacterium
CGCTGCGCCAGCGCCGCGGGCGCCGGCAGGAGGGCGGCGGCGAGCAGCGCCAGCGCCGCCCACGCCAGCGGCACGCGCGCCGGGTGGATCATCCCCTGGGAACCAGCAGCGACGCGCCGGTCATCTCGACGGGCTTGTCCAGCCCCAGCAGGTCGAGCAGCGTCGGCGCCAGGTCGCGCAGCGCACCGCCGCTGCGCAGCACCGCGTCGCGGCTGCCCACGTACACCAGGTCCACCGGGCCCACCGTGTGCGAGGTGTGGGGCTCGCCGGTCTCCGGGTCGCGCATCATCTCGCAGTTGCCGTGGTCGGCCGTGACCAGCACCTCGCCGCCCTTGGCGCGCACCGCGGCGACGACCTGCCCGACCGCGCGGTCGACGGTTTCCACCGCCTTGATCGCAGCCGACAGCACGCCCGTGTGCCCGACCATGTCGGGGTTGGCGAAGTTGCAGATGATGGCGTCGAAGCGATCGGCCTCGATCGCCTCGACCAGCTTCGCGCACACTTCCGGCGCGCTCATTTCCGGCTGCAGGTCGTAGGTGGCGACCTTGGGGCTGGGCACCAGGATGCGTTCCTCGCCCGGATAGGGCTGTTCGCGCCCGCCACTGAGGAAGAAGGTGACGTGCGCGTACTTCTCGGTCTCGGCGATCCGCAGCTGGCGCATCCCGTTCGCGCCCAGCACCTCGCCGAGGGTGTTGGCGAGGTTGTCGGGCGCGAACGCGACCGGCGCGGGCAGGGTGGCGTCGTACTCGGTCAGGCAGACGTAGCGCGACAGCGCCGGGCGGCGCACGCCTGCGCCGAAGCCGTCGAACTCCGGGGCCACGAACGCGGCGCTGAGCTGGCGCGCGCGGTCGGCGCGGAAGTTCATGAACACGATCGCATCGCCATCGCGCATCGGTTGCGCGCCGGCCACGGCGGTGGGCTTCACGAACTCGTCGTTCTCCTCGCGCGCGTAGGCGGCCTGCAGCGCGGACAGCGGGTCGGCCGCGTCGCCGCGGGCCTCGACGATCGCGTCCCAGGCCAGGCGCACGCGCTCCCAGCGCTTGTCGCGGTCCATGGCGTAGTAGCGGCCGGACACGCTGGCGACGTGGGCATTGCCCAGGCCGGCGCAGCGCGCGGCCAGTGCGCGCAGGCTGGGTTCGGCCGAACGCGGCGGCATGTCGCGCCCGTCGAGAAAGGCATGCACGGCCACGCGCGGCACGCCGCGCCCGGCGGCGAGCTCGAGCATCGCGAACAGGTGCTGTTCGTGGCTGTGCACGCCGCCGGGCGAGAGCAGGCCCATCAGGTGCAGCGTGCCGCCGGTGGCGAGCACCGCGTCGCAGGCCGCGTTGAGTTCGGCATTGTCGAAGAAGCTGCGATCCTCGATGGCCGCGTCGATCCGGGTGAGGTCCTGGTAGACCACGCGCCCGGCACCGATGTTCATGTGCCCCACTTCCGAGTTGCCCATCTGGCCGTCGGGCAGGCCGACGTGGCGGCCCTCGGTATGGACCAGGGTGGTCGGGTGCCCGGCCAGCAGGCGTCGCCAGGTGGGCACGTCGGCCAGCGCGATGGCGTTGTCGTGCGGATCGTCGCGGTGCCCCCAGCCGTCGAGGATCAGCAGGACGACGGGCCTGGGGCGCGTGGAGCGGGGAGCGGGGGCGGCTGGCACGGACGGGAGTCCCGGTGACTTTCGACCGGTGCGATTGTAGCCAAGCGGGCGCAAGCTGTCGGACATGCGCAGCGACGGCGCGACCGTTGCAGCAGCAACCGCGCAGCCGTCCGCGCCCCTTGTCCGGAGATCCCCATGCCACGCATCCGCACCGCACCGTCCATCGTCCTCGCCGCACTGCTGTGTGCCGGCCCCGCGCTGGCGCAGCAGGAGATCAGCAAGGTCAACGGCAGCATCGTCGCGCAGGCCGGGCGCCCCTACGGCGACCTGGACACGGTGAACGGCAGCATCACCATCGAGGGCGGCGCGATCGTCAAGGATGCCGAGACCGTGAATGGCAGCATCCGCGTGGGCGACGACGTCACCGCCGACAGCCTGTCCACGGTCAACGGCAGCATCCGCGTGGGCGAACGCGTCACGGTGCGTGGCAACGTGGAAACGGTGAACGGCAGCCTGTTCGTCGCCGACGGTGGCCGCGTGGGCGGCGACGTGGAGACGGTCAACGGCGCGATCGGCCTGGTCGATGTCGACGTGGGCGGCAGCGTGGCGACGGTCAGCGGCGATATCACCGTGGGCGTGGGCTCGCACGTGCGGGGCGGCGTCCGCGTCGACAAGCCCTCGTCCAACTGGTTCCCGGTGCAGATCAACAAGCGCAAGCCGAAGATCGTGATCGGTCCCGGCGCCGTGGTGGAGCGCGAACTGGTGTTCAAGCGCGAGGTGGACCTCTACGTGCATCAGACCGCGCGCATCGGCAAGGTCACCGGCGCCACGCCGGTGGCCTACAGCTGCGCGCAATCGCCGACGGATTGAGCCGGGAGCGCCCGGGCGCGCCGCCATCGCCTCGCGCCCGCGGCGCTGCAGCCGCCTCTGCTACGGGACGGCAGCGGGGCGCGCCTGTACTGCCGCAC
>JAEXLY010000109.1 GCA_023444765.1 Pseudomonadota bacterium
GGCACGTGGAGCTCCACGTGCTGCTTCTTCTGGTCGATGCTGGTCTCGTCGCGCAGCGGGCGGAACTGCTCCCAGGTGTCGACCAGCGACATCACCGTGGCGTAGTGGGTCTGGGTGCGGATGTCGAAATCACCGGCATCGAACCAGCCGCCGTAGTCCAGGCCCGGGATGTGCTCGCCCGGCTGGAACGGCGAGTCGAGGTCCGGCCCCTGGCCGAACAGGTCGAAGTGCTGCTTGTTCGGTGGCACTTGGCGCGCATCGTCCATGTGCGAGCGGCCGTGCCAGACGCGGTAGGCCTCGTTGACGAACATGTGGTCCATCTGCACCGGGAAGAACACGTCCAGCGTCGGATGCCAGGCGTTGGCGTAGGCGTCGGCCGCGATGCGGAAGGCACCGGTGCGCTGGCCCGCCGCCTCGATGACGTAGATGCCCGGCTCGCGCACGCCGGAGAAATCGAAGGTGTAATAGTCGTAGCGCAGGTACTGGCCCCAGCGCGCGGCATCGGCTGCGTGGGCTTCGTGCTCGCGGCCGTCGCGGTCGATGCGCAGCAGGCGCGCGCGTCCGGGGGCGCCGGCGTTGCGGTCGGTTTCCAGCACCGCCACCTTGCGCTGCGCGGGGTGGTAGCCCACCTGCGAATGGCCGATGACGGTCTTTCGCGTCCAGCCGGGGATGGCATGGCCCTCGACGGTCCATTCCAGGACCACGCCGGTGCGGTCCGCAGGCAGGAGCCCGCGTACCACGTACCAGCCGTTCTGTGCCTGGTTGCGGCCGTCGAAGATGCCGATCTCGCCTTCCCGCGCACGGATGGTGACGCGACGCTCCGGATCTTCCGGCGCCAGGGTGAGGCTGCGTCCGTTCGCGATGGGCAGTCGCAGCGGCGTCCCGTCCGCCGCGCGCGACGTGGGCCCGGCCGGGTACAGCGGCAGCTGCCCGCTGGCGCCATCGGTCACCCAGGTCCTGCCCCAGTAGGCCGAGGGCAGGAACTCCAGATTGAAGCCGGCCTTGCCCTCCAGGCTCCGGGGCAGCGGCCTGTCGAACACCACCTGGACCCTCACGCCCTCGCCTTCCGGCGCCACGCGGATGTCGTACTCGAAGTCGTGGGCGGCGTAGCCCAGACGCGTCGTCACCGTGCTGGTGCGCGCATCGACCTTGCGGTCGACCATCAGCGCCACCGGGTCCCATTGCTCGGGGGTGGGGCTCAGCCGCACGTCGCCGTTGGTGGCGGTGCGCACGCCATGGTGGATCAGTTCCACGCCCGCGTGCTTGGCGTCGCTGAACAGCCCGTCGTAGTAGTTGCTGAAGGCCAGCACGTCGAGGCCCGGCTTGCTGAAGTACTCCAGCTCGTTGAGCTCGAGCGGCGCGGCAAACACGGGCAGCGCCACCACCGCGGCAAGGGTGGCGGCCAGCAGGCGGCGACGGACTGGATAAGGCATGTGCGGAAAGCTCCCCGGAAATCGAGTGTTAACGCTAACATTCCGCGCCGGGATTGCTTGCCGCAGTGCAGCAGGACCAGCGGATCGCGCCTGGGATCAGCCGCGCGGGTGATGGCGCGCGTGCAACTGTCTGAGCTTCTCGCGTGCCACGAGGGTGTAGATCTGGGTCGTGGACAGCGAGCTGTGACCGAGCAGCATCTGCAGCGCACGCAGGTCGGCGCCATGGTTGAGCAGATGGGTCGCGAAACTGTGGCGCAGCCCGTGCGGACTGATGCGCGTGGCCTCGATGCCCGCCAGGGTCGCGCAGCGCTTCACCGTCGACCAGAAACGCTGCCGTGTCGGAGGCTCGCCCGATGCGGTCAGGAACAGCCACGGCAGCGCCCGCCTGCCGGCCAGCGCCGGCCGCGCCTCGGCCAGGTACCGTTCCAGCCAGTGCTGCGCCTCCTCTCCCAGCGGCACCAGCCGCTCGCGCCCGCCCTTGCCGGTCACCCGCAGGACGCCCTGGCGCAGGTTGACGGCGGTGGCCGGCAGTCCCACCAGTTCGCTCACGCGCAGGCCGCAGGCGTACATCAGCTCGAGCATGGCGCGATCGCGCAGCCCATCGGGCGTGGAGACGTCGGGCGCGGCCAGCAGCGCCTCGATCTCGCCTTCGCCGATGGCCTTGGGCAGCGAGCGCGGCAGCTGCGGCGGATCGATCAGCGCGACCGGATCGTCCGCACGGACGCCGAGCCGGCGCTGGTACGCGAAGAACGCCCGCAGCGCGGTCAGGAGCCGTGCATTGCTGCGCGCCGAGTAGCCATCGCGCGTGCGCGCGGCGAGATAGTCGAACAGGGCCGCCCGATCGACCGGCGCGAGGCCGCCGCAACGCCCGTCCAGCCAGCGCGCCAGCCCTTCCAGGTCGCGGCGATAGCTGTCCAGGGTCTGCCGGGCCACGCCGCTTTCGGCCCACAGTGCATCCAGGAAAGCCGAGATCGCATCGGCATCCGCTTCGCGCAGCGCCGGCATCTGCCGGGCACGCTGGCGACGCTCTGCGGGCGTGGTGCTGGTCATCGCGACAGCTTAGCCGAGGCTGCCAGCGGCTATCCTGTGCCGATGCAAGCCACGCCCGATGCCGCCGCGCCGCAATCCAGTGCCTTCATCGGCCGGCGGATGCTGGCGCTGGTGTACGACAGTCTTCCCACATTGGCCATGTGGTTATTCGTCGCCGTACCGTTTGTTGTGGGGCACAGCGTCGTCACTGGCAACGTTCGCAAGAACATCGAGCCTTTCAGTGCGCTGCATTGGCTCCTCGTCCTTACGTGCTGGGCGGTGACGGGCCTGTATGCCACCGCCAGCTGGCGCCGCGGCGGACAGACGCTCGGGATGCGGCCTTGGCGGCTGCGGGTGGTGCCGGTGGATGGCGCCACGCCGACGCGCGCCGCGCTGTGGCGGCGCTACGCGGTAGCGACGTTGTCGCTGCTGGCCGGCGGCCTGGGATTCTGGTGGGCCTGGATCGACCGCGACCGGCTGACCTGGCACGACCGGGCGGCGGGAACGCGGGTGGTGCGGGTGCCGAAGGGGGGCTGAAGCCTGGCGGCCGGGTGTTGTTGCGGCTTCCGGGCGCCTCCTGGCGGCTCTTGCCCCCACCCCGGCCCTCCCCCGCTACGCGGAGGAGGGAGCACAACCGGCGGGCGGCTACCTGGATCCTCCCTTAGACGCGCCCAGGCTCCTCCCTCCGCTGCGCTCCAGCTCCTCCTCCGCGGCGCTCAGCTCCTCCCTCCGCAAAGCGGGGGGAGGCTGGGAGGGGGGCATCCCAGGTCGCAACGCTGCCGAGCCTTGACCCGTGCAGAGAGCGGGAAAACCTAACCCCGCTTGCCCATCGGCCCTTCGCAGCGCGCGAGGCGTTCGCGGCGAGGCAATGCCGCGAACTTCGTATTGCTCAGCCGGCCCGGCGCAGCGCGCCGGGCGTTCGGAGCGGGCGCGAGGCAGTGCCTCGCAAGCAGGCTCTCCTCATCCGGCCCCGCGCAGCACGCCGGGCGTTCGGAGCGGGCGCGAGGCAGTGTCTCGCAAGCAGGCTCTCCTCATCCGGCCCCGCGCAGC
>JAEXLY010000173.1 GCA_023444765.1 Pseudomonadota bacterium
TAGCAGCGCCAAAGCCAAGGCCAGCGCCGATGCCTTTAGCCAAGCTGCTGCTTGAGTGACCGGCTCTTCTCTTTAGGAATTCCATTTCTGTCTCCTGCCGTCTAACTACTGTTCGACCGATCCGGTCAGCATAAATCCGATTCTGGCCTTGTGCCCGTGACCCGTCAACGCAGGATTCTGCCTGTGCATCAACGTGTTGCGTACAGGTGGTGCCGCATGGTCAAAGGTGATCGGCGATGCTTATGCGGTCCCGCCGCCGTCATAAGACTTATGACGGCGCCGAGGCCGTCATAACAGCGATCCGCTGAGGCAAGCTTCTGGTGGTTGTGATACCGCGCAATCGGGCAGAGATGTCATCCTGTTCGTAGATGATGCCGACTGTCCTGAAGTGTTATCCGGCCTGCGGCCGCATAACCGGATGGCCGCCAGGTCTCCTGCATCGGTGTTCGGCGGTCTGGTCGCCTGAGGGAGAACGCGACCTGGCGTTTCGCGCGACCGCGCTACCCCGACACCTGCCGGCTCGGGTCCCCGATCTCCAGCTCCCGCAGGATCACGCCGGCCTGGGTGCGGTTGCGGGCGCCCAGTTTCTCGAAGATCACCGACAGGTGCGCCTTGACGGTCCGTTCCTGGATGTCGAGGCGGTCGGCGATCTGCTTGTTCAGCAGGCCCTGCGCCACCAGGGTCAGGACGCGGAACTGCTGTGGCGTCAGGCTGGCGAGACGGGCGGCGAGGTCTGCATCGGCTGGAGAGGACTGGGTGCGGGTGACGGCGCCGCGCAGGGCAGGGGGCAGCCATTGCTCGCAGGCCAGTACGGTGCGGATGGCGTCGCGCAGCTCGTCCAGCCCGGCGCTCTTGGGAATGTAGCCGGCGGCGCCATGGTCGAGCGCGCGACGGACGATTGCCGGGTCTTCGTTGGCCGACACCAGCACCACGGCCACGGCTGGATGCTGGGCGCGGATCGCGGCCAGGCCGGCGAGGCCGTGGTTGCCGGGCATGTGCAGGTCGAGCAGCACCAGGTCGATGTCGGCCCGGGCCTCCAGCAGGGCCAGCACGCCGTCCAGAGATTCGGCCTCGCAGGTGTGGACGTCGGGGGCGGCGTCGGCGGCAGCCCCGCGCAGCGCGGCGCGGAACAGGGGATGGTCGTCGGCGATCAGCAGGGTGGGCATGGCACTACTGGACAGGGTCGACCCGTCATGATGCCGACGGTGGGCGCACGGTTGGAGCCACGATCCGGCTATTGCGCCGTCCAGCCGCCGTCGATGGGCATGGCGGTGCCGGTGATGTTGTGGGCCTCGCGCCGGCACAGCCACACGGCCATGGTGCCGATGTCCTCCGGCAGCGACATCCGTTGGCTGGGCTGCTTCTCCGACAGCAGCGCGCGCACGCCGTCCTCGCGGCTGCCGCCGTTGCGGCGCGCTTCGATCTGCGGCTCGATCAGCGGGGTCTCCACCCAGCCGGGGCAGATGCAGTTGACGGTGACGCCGCCGGTCTCGCGGCTGCCGGCGGCGGCGTATTCCAGCGCGGCCACCTTGCTCAGCCCGACGATGCCGAACTTGCTGGCCACGTACGGCGCCTTGTCCTTCGACGCCACCAGGCCGTGCACCGAAGCCACGTTGACCACGCGGCCGTAGCCGCGCGCGGCCATCCCCGGCATGGCCAGGCGCATGGTGTGGAAGGCCGAGCTCAGGTTGATGGCGATGATGTCGTTCCACTTCTCCACCGGCATGTCGGCCAGCGGCACCGCGTGCTGGATGCCGGCGTTGTTGACCAGCACGTCGATGGGCGACCAGCCCGCGACGGCCGACATCATGGCCTCGATGCGTGCGGGATCGCGCAGGTCCGCGTCGAAGTGGCGCACCTCCGTCGCGCCGGCCTCGCGCACCGATGCGACGGCCGATGCGATCTGCCCGTCGCTGCCCAGGCCGTTCACGGCCACGCGCGCGCCGTGCGCGGCCAGGGACCTGGCGATCGCCAGGCCGATGCCGGAGGTGCTGCCGGTCACCAGCGCGGTGCGGCCTTCGAGGAAACGGTCGTTCATGGGAGGGGCTGGGTGTGTGGGGCCTGCGGCCAAGGTAGCAGGCGAGGGGATGGGCAGCGTGGTACCAAAGTACGATGAAGCGGTCCGGGGCGGCTGGTACCGTGCCCGGATGAACGTTCCATCGACGATCGGGAAGATGTGCGCGGCGGCCCTCGCGGCAAGCCTGGTGGCCTGTGCGGGCGGCCCGCGCGACAGGACAGCGGAGGTGGACGTGTTCAGCGCGCAGCGCAGCAGCGAGCATCGCGGCCAGGACGACCTGCTCACCGCAGGCCTCGGTCTGGAGGGCCTGCGCGCGATGGCGCCGCCCGCGTTCGCCGATCCCGCCAGCCCGACGGCGGCCGAGCTGCGCCGCCGCGCGGTCTGGAGCAACTGGCGCGGGATCGCCGACCTGGCGCCCGGCGGCGGCTACGGAGAACTCTACGGAAGCCTGGTGCAGGTGCCGGGCCGCGAGTTCCACGCCTACGCAACCCTGCCCGGCGCGCGCCACCCGCACCGGGTGATGCTGCAACTGCCCGATGCCTTCGATGCCGGCAGGCGCTGCCTCGTGGTCACGGCCTCGTCGGGCTCGCGTGGCATCTATGGTTCGATCGCCGTGGCCGGCGCCTGGGGCCTGCCACGGGGCTGCGCTGTGGCCTATACCGACAAGGGCGCGGGCACCGACTATGTCGATCTAGACGCACAGACGGGCGTGGCGGCCGACGGCACGCGCGCAGCGCTGGGCGGCACCGACCTGGCGTTCGTGCCGGATTCGCCTGTCGGTGCCTCCGGCGTTGCGTTCCGGCATGCGCACTCGAAGGAAAATCCGGAGGCGGACTGGGGCCGTCACGTGCGTCAGGCGGCGGAGTTCGCGCTGCAGGCGCTGGACGAGGCGCTGCCGGCGTCCGCGCCCTTCACCTTCGACAACACCCGCGTCATCGCGGTGGGCATCTCCAACGGTGGCGGGGCGGTGTTGCGCGCGGCGGAACTGGAGGGCGACTGGCTCGACGCCGTGGTGGCGGGCGAACCCAACGTCCTTGCCGACGCCCCCGGCGCGCGCAGCCTCTACGACTACACCACCGAGGCCGCGTTGCTGATGCCCTGCGCGCAGTTGCACCTGCAGGACCTCCCGCAGCCGCCGCTCACCGCCCAGGTCGCCCCGCTGTGGACGGCCCGTTGCGGATCGCTGGCGTCGGCGGGCCTGGTGGAGGGCGCTGACACCGCGGCCCGTGCCCGGTCCGCCTACGAGCGGATGTTGGCGGCCGGCTGGAGCGAGGGCGCGATCCGCGCTGGTGCGCTGTCCACCGGCTTCGACCTGTGGCGCGCCGTGGCAGCCACCTATGCCTCGGCCTATGGCCGGTACGGCGTAGGCGAGCATCCCTGCGGCCTGGCCTTTGCCGCACAGACGCCCGACTTCCGCGCGCGCACCGCGACGCCGGCCGAGCAGGCCGCCTGGTGGAGCGATGCCAGCGGAATTCCGCCGGGGGCCGGCGTCGCGCTGGTCGATCCGGCGCTGGCGCCGCCCGACTTCGGTTACGCCAGCGTGCAGTGCCTGCGGGCGCTCCATGACGGCGATGGCGGGGACGCCAGGCGCGTGCAGGCCGGCATCGCCGCCACGCGGGCCGGGCTGCCGCGTGCAGGCCTGCCGGTGGTGGTGATCCACGGCACCGACGACGGCCTGGTGCCGATGGCCTTCAGCAGCGTGCCGTATGTCGACGCCGCGCAGGCTGCCGGGCGCGATGTGCGTTTCTGGCAGGTGCGCAACGCGCAGCATTTCGATGGCTTCCTCGGGCTGCCGGACTACGCCGCACGGTACGTGCCGATGTTGCCGTACATGTACGCGGCCCTGGACCGGGTGTCGGCGCATCTGGACGGCGCCGGCGCGCTGCCGCTGGATGCGGTGATCGGGACCACGCCGCGTGGCGCGGGCAGGGCACTGGAGGCTGGGCATCTGGCGATACCGTGATGGTTCGCCTGGGCGCGGTGGACACATCGCGCCCGGGGCTTCGGACAGCACCAGGGTGGATTGATGGCCTCGCTTCGGCGACCCCCACCCCAGCCCTCCCC
>JAEXLY010000216.1 GCA_023444765.1 Pseudomonadota bacterium
GCGCGGGGCTGCGCTGGCAGGCGGCGCAGGCCAGGCAGGCGGACAGCAGCAGGGCCGCAAGCGGGCGTGAGGTCATGGGCGGCTCCGGAAGGCTGCGCGGACGCTAGCACCGGCATGCGCGCGCCCACAACCGGCCACACGCGGCCGCGACAACCCGCGTATATGATGCGGAGGATGCAGCGCCGCGACGATTGACCGCGGTCAATGCCGCCCCGGGGCCGGGCCGCGACCATGCATCAGGCGGGCCGCCGCGCATCGGGCTCGCGTACGACAGGCCCGCTGCGCATCCGACATCCGAACCCCGAGGTGACGACATGGACAAGGCATCCAATCTCCCGATGGCGCTGTGGCAGGCCAACCTGGACCTGCAGATGCGGCTGGGCCGCCTGCTGCAGGACAGTGGACGCGAATGGCTGGACCTGGGCACGCGCGCGGTGGGCGAGGGCGCGACCGAGTTCGAGACCGAGGCCCGCCGCCTGCTGCAGGCCGGCAACTGGCAGGCGCTTGCCGCGCTGCCGGTGGAGACGTTCTGGCGGCAGGCCGAGCAGCGCGTGGGCGACGGACAGGCCCTGGCCGGCGTTGCGCTGCAGGCGCAGCAGACCTTCATGCAAGGCATGGCCGAGGCGCTGCAGGACTGGCAGCGCCAGGTTGCCCGGGCCTGGTCCGCCGCGGGTCTGGACGCGAGTGCCGCGCCGGGGACGGCCGAGGCCTGGAACACGATGCTGGCCGCGATGGAGAAGTCTTTCGGCGGCATGATGTCCGCGGCTTCGACCGGGACGAGTACGCGCAAGCGTGGCGGCTGAGCCCGCCGGGCCGGCGTCCGCCCGGGACGACTGGCACGCGATCGACCCCGCGCAGGCGCTCGGGCGGCTGGCGGCCACCACCAGCGGCCTTGCGGCCGACGAGGTGGCCCGCCGGCTGCGCACGCATGGGCCCAATGCCCTGCCGCCGCCGCAGCGCGTGCCGGGCTGGCGGCGGCTGCTGCGCCAGTTCAACGATCCGCTGATCCTGTTCCTGCTGTCGGCGGCGGTGCTGTCCGCGCTGCTCGCGCACTACGTCGATGCCGGCGTGATTGCCGCCGTGGTGCTGGTCAACGCGGTGGTGGGATTCATCCAGGAAGGCCGCGCCGAGCAGGCGCTGTCGGCACTGCGCTCGATGCTGGCGCCATCGGCGCGGGTACTGCGCGATGGCCACCGTGCGGCGGTGGCGGTGGAGGAGCTGGTGCCCGGCGACGTGCTGCTGCTGGAGGCGGGCGACCGCGTGCCGGCCGATGCGCGCCTGCTGCGCGCCCGCGGCCTGCGCGTGGACGAGTCGGTGCTCACCGGGGAATCGGTGCCGGCCGACAAGCAGGTCGACCCGGTCGCCGCCGATGCCGACCTCGGCAGCCGCAGCTCGATGCTGTACTCGGGCACCTTGGTTGCGACCGGGCAGGCGGCGGCGGTGGTGGTGGCCACCGGCACCCACACCCGCATCGGCCGCATCGGCACCCTGCTCGGCCAGGTCGAGACCCTCACCACGCCGCTGCTGCAGCAGATCGCGCGCTTCGGCAGGGGCTTCACCTTCGTCGCGCTGCTCGCGGCGGCGGCGCTGTTCCTGTTCGCGATCGCGGTGCGCGACTACGCCTGGCTGGATGCGCTGATGGTGGTGGTGGCGCTGGCCGTCGGCGTGGTGCCCGAAAGCCTGCCGGCGGTCATCACCATCACCCTGGCGATGGGCGTGCGGCGCATGGCAGCGCGCAACGCGATCGTGCGGCGCCTGCCGGCGGTGGAAACGCTGGGCGCGACCACGGTCATCTGCTCGGACAAGACCGGCACCCTCACCCGCAACGAGATGACCGCGCGCAGCGTGGCCACCACCGCCGGCCGGGTCCAGGCCGATGGCGAAGGCTATGCGCCACAGGGGCGCCTGGCAGCGCTCGATGGCGGCCACACCGCGCTGGCGGCGGCGCAGCGCGTGGCGCGCATCGGCCTGCTGTGCAACGACGCGCAACTGCACCCCATGGCCGACGGCCACTGGCGCGTGGACGGCGACCCGATGGAGGGTGCGCTGCTGGCGCTGGCGGCCCGCGCCGGATTCGAGGCCGACGCCCTGCGCAGCGCACACCCGCGCCTGGACGAGGTGCCGTTCGACGCCGCGCACCGCTTCATGGCCACCCTGCATGCCGATCCCGAAGGCGGCGGCGGGCTGCTGTGCGTCAAGGGCGCGCCCGAACAGGTACTGGCCCTGAGCCGGGCCGAGGCGGGCGCCGACGGCCAGGACGAGCCGCTCGACCCCGACGTCTGGCGACGCGGGATCGAGGTCGCCGGTGCCGAAGGCCAGCGCGTGCTCGGCTTCGCGTACCGGCGGCTGCAGCACGTGCCCGCGCACCTGGCGCTGGAGGACGTGCGCGACCTGGTGTTCGCCGGCCTGGTCGGCTTCATCGATCCGCCGCGCGAGGAGGCGATCCGCGCCGTCGCCGACTGCCGGGGGGCCGGCATCGCGGTGAAGATGATCACCGGCGACCACGCCGCCACCGCCGCCGCGATCGCGCGGCAACTGCACCTGGCCGACGAGGTGCGCGTGGTCACCGGCCAGGAACTCGAGGGCGTCGCCGACGCCGACCTGCCGGCGCTGGCGCTGGAGGCCAGCGTGTTCGCGCGCACCACGCCCGAACACAAGCTGCGCATCGTGCGCGCGCTGCAATCGCGCGGGCACACCGTGGCCATGACCGGCGACGGGGTCAACGACGCGCCCTCGCTCAAGCAGGCCGACATCGGCATCGCCATGGGCCACAAGGGCACCGAGGCGGCCAAGGAGGCCAGCCAGATGGTGCTGGCCGACGACAACTTCGCCTCCATCGCCGCGGCCGTTCACGAAGGGCGCGCGGTGTACGACAACATCCGCAAGGTGATCGCCTGGACCATCCCCACCAACGGCGGCGAGGCGCTGGCGGTGGTGCTGGCGATCGCGTTCGGCGCAGTCCTGCCGATGACGCCGGCGCAGATCCTGTGGATCAACATGGTGCTCACCGTCACCCTGGGCCTGTCGCTGGCGTTCGAGCCGCCCGAGCAGGGCGTGATGTCGCGTCCGCCGCGCCGCCGCGCCGCGCCCCTCGTCTCGCCCTTCATGCTGTGGCGCATCGCGCTGGTCTCGATCCTGTTCAGCGCGGCCGCGTTCGGGGTGTTCGGCTGGGCCCAGGCGCGCGGACACGACGTCGAGACCGCACGCACGATGGTGGTCAACACCTTCTGCGTCCTGGAGATCTTCTACCTGTTCAGCGTGCGCTACCTGCACGGCACCTCGTTCTCGCTGCGCGGCCTGCGCGGCACCCCGGCGGTGCTGTGGGCGATCACGGCCGTCGTGGCGGCGCAGCTGGCTTTCACCTACCTCCCGCCGATGCATGCCCTGTTCGGGAGCCGGCCCGTGCCGCTGCTGGAGGGCGCCGTGATCGTGGCCACGGGCGTTGCGCTGCTGTTGCTGCTGGAGACCGAGAAGTGGTTGTTGCGACGCCTGGACGTGTTCGACGAACTGCGGTCCGTGGCAGGATCGGGGTCGACGCCAGGGGACGCCACCGCATGACCGCCGCCATCGACTGCAACCTGCTGCTCGCCACCGACCTGGCGCCGCGCTGCGACCGCGCCACCGACCGTGCCATCGCCCTGGCCAACGCCTGGCGGGTGCGCGCCGTGGCCGCCACCGTGGTGGAATGGGTCGAGCGCACCGGGCGCAACGTGCCGCGCCACGACCTGCCGGGCTGGTATACCGAGCCGACCGACGCGCAGCTGGCGCGCCAGCGCCTGCAGCGCGAGTTCGAGGGCGAGTCGCGTCGCTGGGACGTGCACGTGGGCGAGGGTTCGGCCGGAGAGCAGGTGACCGCGCTGGTCGATGCGATGGCGCCGGCGCTGGTGGTGACCGGCCCGGTGCGCGGCGGCACGCTGGGCCCGGCGGTGCTGGGTTCCAGCGTGGACCGGCTCCTGCGGCGGCCGGAGACCACGCTGCTGATGGTGCACGAGCGTGCGCACCGGCCTTATCGCCGCCTGCTGCTGGCCAGCGATTTCTCGGAAGCCTGCGGTCTCGCGCTGCGTCGCGCACGCGAACTGTTCCCTGCCGCCGCGTTGACGGTACTGCATGGCTATTCGGTGCCGATGCTGGGACTGCTCGACACCACCCGCGACCAGGCCCTGGCCGACGCGCGCACGCAGCTGCGCGAGGAGGGCCGCGCCTTCCTGCGTGCGCACGGTGTCGAGGACAGCGTGCAGCTGCTGGTCGAGCACGGCGACCCGGCGCGCCTGGTGCAGCAGTACGTCGACAGCGTCGGCGCCGACCTCGTGGTGCTGGGCACGCACGGCCGCGGCGCCATCCATGAACTGGTGGTGGGCAGCGTCGCCCGGCGCATGCTGACCACGGTGCTGGCCGACATGCTGGTGGTGCATGGCTGACGCGTTCGCCCCGCGGTTACGCGCCCTGCCGATGCCGCGCCGGCCACCTGCACGCCACCCTCCCACGACGTTCCGCATGATGGCGCCCCATGAGCCCTGACGACGACCTGCGCATCCTGCGCAACCGCACCTTCGACGAAATCGCCATCGGCGACACCGCCAGCATCGAGCGCACCCTCTCGCAGCAGGACATCCAACTGTTCGCGGTGCTCTCGGGCGACGTCAACCCGACCCACATCGATCCCGATTTCGCCGCGTCCACCCGCTACAGCGGCGTCATCGCGCACGGCATGTGGGGCGGTGCGCTGATCTCGGCCGTGCTCGGCACGCGCCTGCCTGGTCCGGGCACGGTGTACCTCGGCCAGACGCTGCGCTTCCTCGCGCCGGTGAAACCGGGCGACCGGATCGCCATCCAGGTCACGGTCACCGCGCTCGACGCCGATTCGCGCAGCGTCACCCTGGCCTGCACCTGCACCAACCAGGATGGCAGGCGCGTGATCGAGGGCGAGGCGCGCGTGATCGCGCCGGACGAACGCGTCGAACGGCCACGCACCGCGCTGCCGGAGATCCGCCTGGACGTCGCCGGCAACGACGGCCTGGAGCGCCTGCTGGCCCATGTCGCGCCGATGGAGGCGATCCGCGTGGCGGTGGTGCATCCCTGCGACGCGCTGAGCCTGGCCGGCGCGCTGGATGCGCGCGATGCGGGGCTGATCGAGCCGGTCCTGGTCGGCCCGCGGTCACGCATCGAGGCCGCCGCCGAGGAGGCCGGCGTCGCGCTGGAGAACGTGGACATCGAGGACGTGCCGCACAGCCACGCCGCCGCCACGCGCGCGGTGGCGCTGGCGCGCGAGGGCCGGGTCGAGGCCCTGATGAAGGGCAGCCTGCACACGGACGAACTGATGGCCGCGGTGGTGTCCTCGGCTGGCGGACTGCGTACCAAGCGCCGCGTCAGCCACTGCTTCGTGCTGCAGACGCCGCACTATCCGCGCCCGTTCATCGTCACCGATGCGGCGATCAACCTCGCGCCCGATCTTGCGCAGAAGGCCGACATCATCCGCAACGCCATCGAACTGGCGCACGTGATCGGCGTGGAGCGGCCGAAGGTCGCGATCCTCGCGGCGGTGGAAACGGTGACGCCGACCATGCCGGCCACGCTCGATGCCGCCGCGCTGTGCAAGATGGCCGACCGTGGCCAGATCGAAGGGGGCGTGCTGGATGGTCCGCTGGCCTTCGACAACGCGGTCTCGATTGCCGCCGCGCGCACGAAGGGCATCGAGTCGGAGGTGGCGGGCCAGGCCGACATCCTGGTGGTGCCGGACCTGGAAAGCGGCAACATGCTGGCCAAGCAGGTGATGTTCATGGGCGACGCCGCCAGCGCCGGCATCGTGCTGGGCGCCAGGGTGCCGGTGGTGCTGACCAGCCGCGCCGATTCGCGCGAATCGCGCATGGCCTCCTGCGCCATCGCGCTGATGCTGGCGCACCGCTACCGCACCGCGCCGCCCTGACCACAACGGCGTACAACCCGCCTGCAGGCTATCTCCCTCCCC
>JAEXLY010000316.1 GCA_023444765.1 Pseudomonadota bacterium
GCTGGGGCCTCGGCGCTGGATGCGGCGGGGTGGGTGGACCTCGTCGCGGGCCTGGCGTTGCGCGGCCCCGTGCGCGAGCTGGCCGCGCACGCGTCCTTCGTCGACTGGAGCGGTGGCGTGCTGCGGCTGTCGCTGCCGGCCACCGACGACCACCTCAAGGCACCGTTCCTGGTCTCGCAGCTGGCCAATGCCCTGGCGGCGGGGCTCGGCACCGTGCCGCAGATCCGCTTCGACGAGATCGCCGCGGTCGCCGGCGAGACCCTGCATGCGCGTACCGCCCGCGAGCGCGACGAGCGCCAGGCCGCCGCCGAGAGCGCCTTCCTCTCCGACCCCCACGTGCAGCGGCTGATGCAGCAGCAGGGCGCGCGGGTCGTCCCCGATTCCATCCGACCGTACGACGAAGCCTAGGAACACGACATGCGTGGAAACATCGCCCAGCTGATGCAGCAGGCGCAGAAGATGCAGGAGAACATGCAGCGCGTGCAGCAGGAGATCGCCGCGCTCGAGGTCACGGGCAGTGCCGGTGGCGGCATGGTGAGCGTGACCCTGTCCGGCGCCAAGGAGTGCCGCAAGGTACGCATCGACCCGAGCGTCCTGTCCGACCCGGAGATGGCCGAGGACCTGATCGCGGCCGCCTTCAACGACGCCTCGAACAGGATCGATGCCGCCTCGAAGGAAAAGATGGCCAGCGCCACCGCCGGCATGCCGATCCCGCCGGGGATGAAGCTGCCGTTCTGAGGCCGTGACGGGTGATTCGTGATTCGTGGCTGGCACGGGCGGGTGCGCAGTTCCCGTTCCTTGCCGTTTCGAATCGCCAGCCACCCGTCACCAGTCGCATCCAATGTCCTCACTGCTCGAACAGTTGATCGAAGCCTTCCGCGTGCTGCCGGGCGTGGGCCAGAAGAGCGCGCAGCGCATGGCCTACCACGTGCTCGAGCGCGAGCGTGAGGGTGGTCGGCGGCTGGCCTCGGTGCTGGCCGACGCGGTGGAGCGGATCGGGCACTGCGCGCGTTGTCGCGACTTCAGCGAAACGGAGGTCTGCGCCACCTGCGCCAGCGCATCGCGCGATCTCCACCAGCTGTGCGTGGTGGAGTCGCCCGCCGACCGCCTCGCGATCGAGCAGGCCACCGGCTACCGCGGGCTCTACTTCGTGCTGCAGGGGCGGCTGTCGCCGCTCGACGGCATCGGCCCGCGCGAGATCGGCCTGGACCGCCTCGATGCGCGCCTGCGCGAGGGCGAGGTGCAGGAACTGATCATCGCCACCAATCCGACCGTCGAAGGCGAAGCCACCGCGCACTACCTGGCGCAGCTTGCGCGCCAGTACCAGGTCAAGCCCAGCCGCCTGGCCCACGGCGTGCCGCTGGGCGGGGAGCTGGAGTACGTGGATCGCGGCACCCTGTCGCATGCGTTCGGGTCGCGCAGCGAAATGGCGTGAGGGCGTGATGGGTGGATTGGTGGCTGGTGGGGCGGTGCAGCGTCGCCGGCCTCGCGAAAGGAGCGCAGCATTCCCAGGGGCGGCATCCCTTGCGACGCCCGTGACGACAATCCGATAGGCTGTCCCCAATCACCAATCCACCCATCACGTCGCTCTCCATGTCCACCATCTTCCATAAGATCATCCGCCGCGAGATTCCCGCCGACATCGTGTTCGAGGACGAGCACGTCATCGCCTTTCGCGATATCGCGCCGCAGGCGCCGGTGCACGTGCTGTTCGTGCCCAAGGAGGACTTCGCGACCCTCGACGACGTCCCCGCCGACCGGCCGGAGATCGTCGGCCGCCTCGCGCTGGCCGCGGCTGCCTACGCCAGGGCCCAGGGTTTTGCCGAAGACGGTTACCGCGTGGTCATGAACTGCAACGGCGACGGCGGGCAGACCGTGTTCCAGATCCACCTGCACCTGCTCGCGGGCGCGCCTCTGGGCCGGTTCGGCGCCTGATCGGCCCGTGGCCGCGCAACTGGCGCGATCAGGCCGGGCCAAGCGCTTCCTGTCGGGCTGCAGGCCACGGAGTCACCCCACATCGGAGTGCTCCGGTCGCGCCGCTCCAGCGAGAGGCCGTTTTTCCCGGTCACCAATCGCGAATCGCCACTCGCGCCTTCACCACCAGCCCCACCAGGGCCACGGCTCCGGCCGGGTGATCACGTGCACCGCCTCGCGCCTGGGCCACAGGTACACGACGTTCGCTGCGACCTTCGGGAATCGGTAGTCGTACTCGCCGATCCGGCGGGTCTCGTATCCGGTGACGGTGCCGGAGAAGGTGACTTCGCGGTTGACCTCGAACACGGCCGGGTCGTAGAAGCCGGCGCGGCAGGCGATGAAGCGGCCATTGCTGTCGTCGCTCGACCACCAGGGACGGCCGGTCGAGGTCAGGCGGGTGGAGATCATCTCGAAGCAGGTCTCGTTCGGCCCGGGTTCCACCCGGACGATGCGTCCGCCCCAGCGGACCGGCAGGCCGGTCGCATCCGATTCCACGGCCGCATGCGGCGTGATCTGGCTGAACTCGCCCCGCAGCGGCCTGGGCTGCGAGGCGCAGGCGGCGAGCAGCAGGGTTGCGGCAACGGGAAGCAGGAGGCGGGCGGTCATGGCGGCGGTTCCGGTCGGTCGGATCGTGCGGGGCGGTGCCTGCGCAGGGCGCGGATCAGCGGGCGGGGATCGGCGGCGGCACTGCGCGGAGCGTAGCGCCAGTCTTCGAAACGCGCAGTGAGCGCCAGCAGGGCCTCGGCGTCGCGGGGCCGCGCTGCAGCCACCCGTTGCGCCCAACGCAACGACGGCTCGTGCGGCGCCCGCGCCAGGCCCAGTTTCGCGTAGCGCGCGCCCAGGCGACGCCAGGCCGCCACCACGGCATCGCCGCTGCGTTCGGCGCGGGCGGTCAGCCACAGCATCCAGGCCAGGGCCAGGACGGCTCCGCCCGCGAACAGCCCGATCAGCCCGCGTGCGCCGGCTCCTTCCAGTCCCAGCGGCCGCAGCATCGCCATCTGCCGGGTGGCGTCGAAGCCCAGCACCAGGTCGTTCCAGCCGCGGCGCAGCCAGTCGCCGACGT
This sequence comes from Pseudomonadota bacterium, assembly GCA_023444765.1. GTDB lineage: Bacteria > Pseudomonadota > Gammaproteobacteria > Xanthomonadales > Xanthomonadaceae > Luteimonas. The sequence continues at coordinate 3,038 of JAEXLY010000316.1, forward strand.
CCAGTACCGGCCCCAGCCCCGGCAGGGCGCCGAATCCACCGGCGCCGGCACGGTCGGCGATGGTGTCGTAGATGCGCTCGGGCGCGACCGCGGCAGTGGGATCGACGCGCACCCAGCCGCGGCCCTCCAGCCACACCTCGGCCCAGGCATGGGCATCGGAGTTGCGCACGATCCAGTAGCCGCCGATGGGATTCCGATAGCCACCCGCATAGCCGGTCACCACGCGCGCCGGGATGCCGGCGGCGCGCATCAGGATCACGAAGGCCGAACTGAAATGTTCGCAGAACCCCTGCTTCCATTCGAACAGGAATTCGTCGGCCGAGTGGCGGCCGGGCAGGGGCGTGGACAGGGTATAGCCGAACTCCGCGCGGACCATCGCCATGGCGCGGCCGACGATCGCGGCATCGCCGCCCGCGCCGGCCTCGCGGCGCCACTGCCGGCCGAGGGCGACGGTGCGCGGGTTGAATCCCTCGGGGAGGCGCAGGGCGCTGGCGCGCACGAACGGCAGCAGCTGCGGCTCGAAGCGGCGAGGCGGCGCGGCGTCCATGCGCCAGCGGCTCACCGACGCGATCGGCGATCCCGCCTCCAGCGTGTAGTCCCAGGACAGTCGCGTGCCCTGCGGCACGGCGCCGGGCAGTTCCAGCGCCACCACGGTGCGGCGGTCGCTCGGCTCCAGCACGATCTCGTAGTCCCAGCGGGTCGCCTCGCGGGTGGTCGCCGGTGGCGGCAGGGCCTCGAGTCGGCGCGCCCGTGTCCAGGTGCGTCCGTCGTAGTCCATCAGCACCGGGCCGCGCCAGTACATCTGCGACTGCGGCGGGACCGCGCCGAAGAAGCTGGCGCGCAGCGCCGGGGTGTCGTCGTTCATCAGCTCCAGCCACTCGCCCGGCGCCATCTCGTCGGAGAGGCCGGGGCGGGCCAGCGCGCGCTCGGGCACCCCCCACAGTGGCGAACCCAGGCGCGGGAACAGCCAGAAAGCGGCCAGCGCGAGCGGAAGACCGACCAGCAGCAGCCTGCCTATGAACACGATCCGCCGGCGCGGTGCCACCGGTGTGGCGTCTCCCGATTCCTGGCCGGCCAGTTGCGCCATCGCGGCCAGCGCGACGATCGCGCCCAGCAGTCCGAGTACGAGCGACAGCGGACCCTGGTCGAGCAGGAAGGTGGAGAACGGGGCGAACAGGGCGAAGCCGACCAGGCTGCGGGCGTCGCGAAGCGTGGCCAGCTCGCCGGGCTTGATCGCCAGCATCGCCGCCAGCAGGGCACAGGCGGTATCGCGGCCCAGGCTGAAGCGCGACACCGCCATGACCGCGCCCACCAGGCACAGCGCCAGCCCGATGCGCAGCCAGGCAGGCAGCGGACGCCGCCATGAGGCCACTGCCACGAGCAGGCCGGCGGCGACACTGGCCGAGGCCAGGGGCAGCGGGAGTTGCGGCAACAGCGGCAGCAGGCAGGCCGCGGCCGCAGCGAGCGCCCAGCCGCGACTCGCCCGATCCAGCGCGACAGGCTCAACCCTCGGCACGGGATTCTCCCTCGCGCGGCAACAGCGCCAGCGCGCGCAGGCAGGCGTGCCGGTGCGCCGCGCCATGTCCGGGACCCAGCTCGGGCTGGCCCGGCAGGCGCAGGCGGTAGCGTCGCGATTCGCGCTCGGCTTCGTCCACCCAGCGCGCCAGGCGGCGGATGCGGTCTTCGTGGCGCAGCCCGTGCAGCGCCTGCCAGTCCAGCACGACGTCCGCGCCCAGCGGCTGCTCGAACTCGCGCACCAGCAGCGCGTCGCGCCGTGCGGAGGCTTTCCACGCCACCGCACGCAGGCTGTCGCCGCGGCGCCAGTCGCGCAGATGGTGGACGTCGTCGCCGCCCGGCGAGACCCGGGACTGTGCGCGCTCGCCCCGTCCCGCGGGCAGGGGCGGGCCGGCGGCTTCCGGTGCGGGATAGACCAGCAGCGGGGCGTCCGCCCACACGTAAGCCCAGGCGCGGGCCAACCCCAGGGGCTGCGTGGTCGAGATGCGCAGCCGCCCCGGGTCCAGCCAGCCGCGCACGCTGGTGGCGAGCGGCAGGTCTGCCTCGCCGGTGCCGTGGTCCAGGGCGAGTCCGGTGGCCTGCCCGCCGCCCGCCAGGCGCAGACCCCGCCGTTCCCGGCCGTCGCCGGCGCGGGCATGCACGCGCAACTGCAGCGGGCTGCCGGCGGGCACCGGTTCGGCGCCGATCGCGTGGATCTCCAGACCGCTGAGCTGCAGCTGGGCCTGGATCAGGCTGGCGATGCCGGCGCCCGCGAGCAGCAGGCACAGCAGCAGCGCCGGATTGTTGTTGTAGTTGAGCGCGCCTGCTCCCATGGCCAGCAGCAGCAGGCTGAAGAACAGGCCGAAGCGTGTCGGCAGGACATAGATGCGATGCCGGTCGAAGCGTACCGGCAGCGATGCGGGGCCGCGCCTGCGCGCCCAGGCATCGAAGCGCGCCTCCAGCCGCCTGCGCAGTCGGCCGGGCATCTGGGCCGTCCGCGCCCGGGTGCGCGCGACGCCGTGATGCGCGTCCGCGTGACTGCCGCTGCTGCCATCCCTTCGCGCGCCTCAGTCGACCGGAACGTCCCGCAGGATCGAGGCGGCGAGCGACGCGCCGTCGCTC
>JAEXLY010000084.1 GCA_023444765.1 Pseudomonadota bacterium
GGCCTACAGCGCCTCGCCGCCGGCGTGCGCGCACGTCGCACCGCCGGCAGCGCGCAGGCCCTCGTGGAGCGCGGGCAACGCGGAGGCCTCGCCGATCACCGCGTGCTCGGGCCGGTGCACGGCGCACAGCGCAACCAGCGCCTCGACGCTGGTGCCGGCCGCAAGCACGCTGGCGTGCATCTCGCCCGGATGGCGGGCGATCACGTCCAGCGCCGATCCGCCGATCGATCCGGTTGCGCCGAGCACGGCGACGCGTTGCATCAGAAGCCCAGCCAGATCTTCGCGACGGCGAACACCGGCAACGCCGCGAGCACGCTGTCGAGGCGGTCCAGCACGCCGCCGTGGCCGGGGATGAGCGTGCCCGAGTCCTTGGCGCCCACGTGGCGCTTGAGCAGGCTCTCGAACAGGTCGCCGACCACCGAGAACAGCACGGTGGCCATCGCGGCCACGGCAACCAGCGGCAGCTGGCCGAGGCTCGCGCCGGCCAGCGGCGCCATCGCCAGCGCGACCACCACGCCCAGGGCGATGCCGCCGAACAGGCCCTCGATGGTCTTGTTGGGGCTGATCCGCGGCGCCATGCGGCGGCCGCCGAACCAGCGCCCGCCGAACTTGCGACCGGCGAAGTAGGCGCCGGTATCGGTCGCCCACACGATCATCAGTGCGGTGAGCAGCCACACGTGGCCCTGGCTGACCAGTGGCGCGCCGGTCGGCTCCGGGTCGCCGGCGTGGATCACCGCGAGCGCGCACCAGGCCGGCACGACGGCCGCCGTGCCCGCGGCAAGCTTGAACACGCGCGCATGGCCGTCGTGGTCGGAGGCGAAGTCGTAATGGCGCAGCCACAGCATGGCCAGCAGCCACCAGACCACGCCCAGCATCGCCACCAGCTTGAACAGCACCAGCGATCCGCCGCTGTCGTTGGGCGAGGCCCAGACCAGCGCGGCCATGAGCAGCAGGTTGGCCAGCAGCAGCGTGGTGCGCTGCAGGGTGTCTTCGATCTCGGACAGCCGGAACCACTCCCACAACGCGGCCAGGAACACGATCGCCGCCAGGGCGACCAGCCAGGGGGTGGGCAACAGGAGCACGCCGCCGATGGCGAGCGGCGCCATGGTCAGCGCGGCGAGCACGCGGGTGCGGGTCAAGGTGTCGGACTCCCCTGGAGATCGGGCCCGGCGCGACCGGCCACCTGTTCGCCGGTCAGGCCGAAGCGGCGTTCGCGGCTGGCATAGGCGCGCAGCGCCTCATGCAGGAGGGCGGCGTCGAGGTCGGGCCACAGCGTGTCGGTGAACCACAGTTCGGTATAGGCCAGCTGCCAAAGCAGGAAGTTGCTGATCCTGCAGTCGCCGCCGGTGCGGATGAACAGGTCGGGCGGCGGCAGGTCGGCCAGTGCGACGCGCGCGCCCAGCGCGGCTTCGTCGATCCGGTCCGGACGCAGCCGGCCGGCGGCGACGTCCTCGGCCAGCGATCTGGCCGCCGCGGCGATGTCCTGGCGGCCGCCGTAGCTGGCGGCGACGTTCAGCGCCAGCCGGGTATTGCCGGCGGTCATCGTTTCCGCCGCCTGCATGCGCGCGCGGATGGCCTCGGAGAAGCGGCTGCGCTCTCCGATGAAGCGCACGCGGACGCCGCGGCGGTGCAGTTCCTCCACCTCGCGGTCGAGTGCGGCGATGAACAGCTTCATCAAGGCGCCGACCTCCTCTTCGGGCCGGCCCCAGTTCTCGCTGGAGAAGGCGAACAGGGTCAAGGCGCCGATGCCCTGTTCAAGACAGAAATCGATGCAGGTGTTGACCGCGCGTGCGCCAGCCCGATGACCGATGGCGCGCGGCCGGCGCCGGCGCGCGGCCCAGCGCCCGTTGCCGTCCATGATGATGGCGACGTGCCGCGGCACGTCGCCGTGGCTGGTGATGGGTGATTGGTGATTCGTAAGAACGTGGTCTCGCGAATCCTGGGTCTCAGTCAATGGGATGGTCTCTTCGGACGTCGGCTTCTGACCAATCACGAATCACGGATCACCGATCACGGCCTCTCAGACCGCCATCAGCTCCTGCTCCTTGGCCTTGACCACCTCGTCGACATCCTTGATCGCCTTGTCGGTGATCTTCTGGATCTCGTCCTCGCTGCGGCGCACGTCGTCCTCGGTGACCGACTTGTCCTTCAGCAGCTCCTTGACCTGCTGGTTGGCGTCGCGGCGGATGTTGCGGATCGCGACCTTCGCATCCTCGCCCTCCGAGTGCACGACCTTGGTCAGGTCGCGGCGGCGCTCCTCGGTCAGCGCGGGCAGGTTCAGGCGGATGGTGGTGCCTGCGGTATTCGGGGTCAGGCCGAGGTCGGAGGCGAGGATCGCCTTCTCCACGGCGCCGACCATGCCCTTGTCCCAGGGCTGGATGACCAGCGAGCGGGCGTCGGACACCGAGACCGCGGCGACCTGGGACAACGGCACGTCGCTGCCGTAGGCGTTGACCCGGATGCTGTCGACCAGGCCGGTCGAGGCGCGGCCGGTGCGGACCTTCACCAGGTTGTGGCGCAGAGACTCGATGCTCTTGGCCATGCGGGTCTGGGCGTCCTTCTTGATTTCATTGAGCATCACCGGCTCCGATCAGTCTGCTTGAGGCTGGACCGCGGATAATAGGCGGTGTGGCGCCGGCACGGCCCGCGATGGCGGGCCAGGGCACGGC
>JAEXLY010000229.1 GCA_023444765.1 Pseudomonadota bacterium
TTTGTGTATAAGAGACAGGTACCATCCCCGTGTCGGCGCCGCCGGGGAAAAGCGGGTCGGGCGATGCGGCCGGGGAGGCCCTGAGCGGGCGCCGGGCGGACACAACAATAACCAAGCTGGGGAAACACCATGTCCAAGGGACAGTCCTTGCAGGATCCTTTCCTGAATGCGCTGCGGCGCGAACGCGTTCCCGTCTCGATCTACCTGGTCAACGGCATCAAGCTGCAGGGCGTGATCGAATCCTTCGACCAGTTCGTGGTCCTGCTGCGCAATACCGTCAGCCAGATGGTCTACAAGCACGCCATTTCCACCGTGGTGCCGGCGCGCAACGTGCGCGTGGGACCGGGCGGTGGCGTGGTCCAGGCGGCCGACGGCAGCGACGAAGCCCCGTCCGACCAGGCCTGATCCCGGCTGCAGGCGCACGCGTGGCGCCCCGGAGGTTGATTACGGGCAGCACGACCACCATGTCGGCTGCCTGAGCCAACCGCCGAGACCCGATGCCGACCCAATTGTTCGAGCGCTCCCGCAAGGGCGAACACGCGCTGCTGATCCAGCCCCATGCCGGGGGCGCGCCCGACGACGCCGAACTGGAGGAGTTCGCCGAACTGGCGCGCTCGGCCGGCGCCACCGTGGCGACGGTGCTCACCGCGCGCATCGACAAGCCGAACCCGGCCCTGCTGATCGGCACCGGCAAGCTGGAGGAAGTGAAGGCCGCCTGCGAGGCCTCCGGCGCCGACCTGGTGCTGGTCAACCACCACCTCACGCCCGGCCAGGAACGCAACCTGGAAAAGGCCCTGGAGCGTCGCGTGGTCGACCGCACCGGCCTGATCCTGGACATCTTCGCCCAGCGCGCGCGCAGCCACGACGGCAAGCTGCAGGTCGAACTGGCCCAGCTCAAGCACATGGCCACGCGCCTGGTGCGCGGCTGGACCCACCTCGAGCGCCAGCGCGGCGGCTCGATCGGCCTGCGCGGCCCCGGCGAAACCCAGCTCGAGACCGACCGCCGCCTGCTGCAGAAGCGGGTGGACATGCTGCAGAAGCGCCTGGCCAAGGTGCAGGTGCAGCGCGACCAGATGCGACGTGCGCGCGTGCGCAGCGAAGTGCCGCGCGTGGCCCTGGTGGGCTATACCAACGCCGGCAAGTCGACCCTGTTCAATGCCCTGACCGGCGCCGATGCGTATGCGGCCGACCAGCTGTTCGCCACGCTCGATCCCACCGTGCGCCGCATCGGTCTGCCCAGCGGCCCGGTGGTGCTGGCCGACACCGTCGGCTTCGTGCGCGACCTGCCGCATGAACTCGTCGCCGCGTTCCGGTCCACCCTGAGCGAGGCGCGCGAGGCCGACCTGCTGCTGCACGTGATCGACGCCGCCGACCCGTTGCGCGAAGAGCGCATCCGCCAGGTGGACGCGGTGCTGGCCGAGATCGGCGCCGGCGACATCCCGCAGCTGCTGGTGTTCAACAAGATCGACCGGATCGAGGGCGCGCAGGCCCGCCGCGACGCGCCCGAGGCCGGCAACGGTACGGCGGACGCGCTGCCCGGCGGCACCGTCGGCATCGGTCGCGAGCGGGTCTGGATCTCGGCCCGCGCCGGCCTGGGCCTGGACCTGCTGCAGGAGGCGCTGTCGCAGCGCCTGGCCCAGCGCCGGATCGTGGCCGAGCTGGCGCTTCCGCCCGAAGCCGGTCGCCTGCGCGCGCGCCTGCACCAGCTCGACGCGGTGCGCGCCGAGTCCCAGGACGAACACGGCTGGCGGCTGCAGGTGGACCTGTCCGAGGCCGACGCCGCCCGCCTGGCCGCCCAGGCCGATGGCGCCGCGCTGCGGCCGCTCTTGCCGGAACTCGAGCCCGACCCCACCCTGTAAACTAACGGACCCGCTGGCGCAGAGCCGGCCCTTACGCGACCGGGTGCGATCGGTGCGCGTCCGGGCCATCCGCGCCCGCACTCGGTACACGATGCGCCGCCCGGTGGCGACGCACCCAGACTGGAGCAGGCATGGCCTGGAACATTCCCGGCAAGAACAACGGCGAGCGGCCCGAACGTCCGCGCCCCGGCGGCGACGGCCGCAATCCCTGGCCCCCGAAGCGCCGCCGTGGCGGCGGTGGCCTCGGCGACCTGGGCGACCGGCTGCGCGGCCTGTTCGGCGGCGGCCCGGGCGGCGGCAGCCCGCTGCGCTGGATCGGCATCGCCCTGGTGGTGTGGCTGGTCTTCAACTGCTTCGTGCTGATCGGCGAACAGCAGCGCGGCGTGGTGCTGCGCTTCGGCCAGGTGGCCCGGGTCATGCAGCCCGGCCCCAACTTCAAGGCGCCGTGGCCGATCGAGACGGTCAACAAGGTCGACGCCACCAGCGTGCGCACCTTCACCAACAGCCTGCCGGTGCTGACGCGCGACGAGAACATCGTCACCGTGTCGTTCAACGTGCAGTACCGCGTAGCCGATCCGGAACTGTTCCTGTTCGGTACCCAGAACGCGGTGCGCGTGCTCGAGCAGATCGCGCAGAGCGCGGTGCGCGAGCAGATCGGCCGCGCCGATCTCGATACCGCGCTCAACGCCCGCGGCCCGCTGTCGGTGGCCGCGTCCACCGCGCTGCAGGCCTCGCTGGAGGCCTATCGCACCGGCCTGGTGGTGACCGAACTCAACCTGCAGGACGCGCGTCCGCCGGAAGAGGTCAAGCCGGCCTTCGACGAGGTCAACAGCGCCCAGCAGATGAACGAGCGCCTGGTCAACGAAGCCCGCGCCTACGCCGCGCGCGTGGTGCCCGAGGCCCGAGGCGACGCGCAGCGCCTGCGCACCACGGCCGAGGGCTACAGGACCGCCGCGGTGGCCCGCGCCACCGGTGACGCCGAACGCTTCACCCTGCTGGTCAACGAGTACCGCAACGCGCCCGATGTCACCCGCAAGCGCCTGTGGCTGGAGACCGTGCAGGAAGTGCTGGCCGACAACCGCAAGGTGGTGGGCGGCGACGGCCGCCAGCTGATCTACGTGCCCATGGGCCAGCAGCCCGACGGCGCGTCGGCCGGCGCCCAGGCGCCGCTGCTGCCGCCGGAGGTGGTGATGCCGCAGGATGGCGCCGGCCAGCAGTCCGCGCTGCCGCGACCCACCCGCGGCGCCCGTGGTGAAGGAGGCAACCGATGAGACTCAACCTGCTCGCTCCGATCATCGTCGCGGTCCTGCTGCTGCTGATGGGTTCGATCTACGTGGTGCGCGAAGGCCAGACCGCGCTGGTGCTCAACCTGGGCCGCGTGGCCCGCACCGACATCGGCCCCGGCCTGCACTTCAAGATCCCGCTGGTGGAAAGCGCGCGCGTGTTCGACCGCCGCTTCTACGCCGCCGAGTTCTCGCCCGAGCGCTACCTCACTTCCGAGCGCAAGGACGTGAGCGTGGACTTCGTGGCCATCGGCCTGATCAGCGACGTGGCCGATTTCTACCGCGCCACCGGCGGCCAGATGGACCTGGCCAGCGAACGCCTGGCGCCGATCATCAAGGACTCACTGCGCAACGAGATCAACGCCCGCACCCTGCAGCAGCTGGTGTCCGGCGACCGCTCGGAGATCATCGCCAGGCAGCTGGACGGCATCAACCAGGCCGCCAGCACGCTGGGCATGCGCGTGATCGACATCCGCCTGAAGCAGATCGACCTGCCCACCGACAGCGACGTCATCGCCCAGGTCTACGACCGCATGCGCGCCGAACGCCGCCAGGTGGCCAGCCGCCTGCGCGCCGAGGGCGAGGAGCAGGCGCGCATCATCCGCGCCCAGGCCGACCGCGAGCGCACCGTGCTGGTGGCCGAGGCCGAGCGCGACGCGCAGAAGTTGCGCGGCGAAGGCGATGCCGAGGCCACGCGCATCTACGGCCAGGCCGCCAGTCGCGATCCGGCGTTCTACGCCTTCCAGCGCAGCCTCGAGGCCTATCGCGCATCGTTCGCCGACGGCAACGGCGTGATCGTGCTCGAGCGCAACGACCCGTTCCTGCAGTACCTGCGCAGCGACCGCTGACGCAGCGCGCGCCTCGACGCGAGGCAGCGCACGTTCCACACCAGGCCGTAACGGGCGCGCCCAACGGCGTGCAACCAGGTCTTTCCTTCCCCCGCTCGCGGGGGAAGGTGCCGAGGCGGATGGGGGCCTCGCTCCGCTCGCCGCATTTCTCACCCCACCAGCCAAGGAACCCGACCCATGCAGGATCTCTGGGCTGCCCTGTGCCTGGTCGCCGTGATCGAAGGCCTGGTCCTGTTCGTCGCTCCCGGCGGCTGGAAGCGCACCGCCGAGCAGATGCAGACCCTGTCCGACCCGCAGCTGCGCCGCGTCGGCGCCATCATCCTGGCCTGTGGCCTGGCGGCGCTCTACTTCGTCCGCAACTGATCTCCGCACCGCGCGACCAACGCGCGCCTCCGGCACGCGCATGCGGCCCCTGCTCCCTCCCCCGCCCGCGGGGGAGGGTTGGGGTGGGGGCAAGCAGGTCGCTGCGCCATCACAAGCGCGCCTCCGGCGCGCGCCCCCATCCCGCCCTTCCACCCATGAAGGGCGCAATGCCCTGCAGGCGGGGGAGGGGCAGAGCGGGGCGATACCACCATCGGTCGCGCCGCCCGTCGAGGTCGGCTCTGCGCACCCACCGAAGCTGGCCCCTCCGGGCCAAAACCCGGATAATGCATAAAAGCCGGTCGGGGACAGCGTGCCCCACCGGCTTTTTCCGTGTCTGGCCCGGCGTGGCGGACGGCTCCCCGATGGAGCGGTCCGCACGGCACCCCGGTCCCGGCGCGCCCTTCCTGCGGCCCCGATGGCCGCATGCATCAAGGAGACTCCAGCCATGGGTCAGTCAGTCGTCGTGTTGGGCGCCCAGTGGGGCGATGAGGGCAAGGGCAAGATCGTCGACCTGCTCACCGAGGAGATCGGCGCGGTCGTGCGCTTCCAGGGCGGCCACAACGCCGGGCACACCCTGGTCATCAACGGCAAGAAGACCGTGCTGCACCTGATCCCCTCGGGCATCCTGCGCGAGGACGCGCTGTGCCTGATCGGCAACGGCGTCGTGATTTCCCCCGCCGCCCTGGTCAAGGAGATCGCCGAGCTGGAAAGCGCCGGCGTGGAAGTGCGCTCGCGGCTGAAGATCAGTCCGGCCGCGCCGCTGATCATGCCCTACCACATCGCACTCGATCAGGCCCGCGAGAAGGCCGCCGGCGGCAAGGCCATCGGCACCACCGGCCGCGGCATCGGCCCGGCGTATGAAGACAAGGTGGCGCGCCGCGGCATCCGCATCGCCGACCTGCACTACCCCGAGCAACTGGCCGAAAAGCTCAAGTCCGCGCTCGACTACCACAACTTCGTGCTCACCCAGTACCTCGGCGTTGAACCGGTCGACTTCCAGAAGACGCTGGACGAGGCGCTGGCCTTCGGCGAGTACGTCGAACCGATGAAGAGTGACGTGGCCGGCATCTGCCACGACCTGCGCAAGCAGGGCAAGCGCGTGCTGTTCGAAGGCGCGCAGGGCGCGCTGCTCGACATCGACCACGGCACCTATCCTTACGTCACCAGCTCCAACACCACCGTGGGCGGCGCGCTGGCCGGCACCGGCGTGGGCGCCGATGCCATCGACTACGTGCTGGGCATCGCCAAAGCCTATGCCACGCGCGTGGGCGGCGGCCCGTTCCCGACCGAGCTGGACGACGAGGTGGGGCAGGGCATTCGCGACCGCGGCGCCGAGTACGGCGCTTCCACCGGCCGCCCGCGCCGCTGCGGCTGGATGGACATCGTCGCGCTCAAGCGCGCGGTGGCGATCAACGGCATCTCCGGCCTGTGCATCACCAAGCTCGACGTGCTCGACGGCATGGAGAAGCTGAAGATCTGCATCGCCTACGAATACCGCGGCAAGCGCACCGAGTACGCCCCGCTAGACGCGCAGGGCTGGGACGAGATCACCCCCGTCTACCTCGAGTTCCCGGGCTGGACCGAGAACACCCACGGCATCACCGTGTGGGACGAGCTGCCACCGGCTGCCCGGGCCTACCTGCGCGCGCTGGAGGAGCTGGCGGGCTGCCCGATCAGCATCGTCAGCACCGGTCCGGACCGCGACCACACCATGGTGCTGCAGGACCCGTTCGCCTGACGGACGCGCCGACGTGGCGCCGTGCGCGGGCGTCGCGTCGGCATTCCACTGCCAGTGGTCGCGCGGCGTCCCCTGCACCGCATCCCTCCAGCGCCGGCTGCCAGCATCCCGGTCATCCGGTCAGGTATGCGGTGATCCGGGTATCCGGGCATCCGGGCGTCCCCCCTCAACGCCGTCATCCCCGCGAAGGCGGGGGTCCAGCGTCTAGAAGGAAGCCCCGCACCCGCGGGGCTTCCTGCCTTCCGGGCCCCGGCCGTCCGCATGAACGGTCCCCACGCCGTTCCATCCGAAGGACGGCTTGGGCCAGCGCCGCCATGGCCCCACAATCCAGGTTCCAGCGCACTCCCACGAGCCCGCCCATGCACCGTCGCGCCATCACCGGCGTCCTCGCCGCAGCCCTCGTCGTCCTCGCCGGCTGCAATACCGCGCCGGCCACCACGGCCGCGCCTGCCCGCGGAGCGAGTACCGCAGCGCAAGCCCCCGCGCTCGAGCGTTTCGCCACGCCCGCCGACGGCATCCTCAGCGGCGGACGCATCAGCGCCGACGACCTGCCCGCCCTGCGCGCCGCCGGCATCGCCCACGTCATCGACCTCACCCCCGACGCCGAAACCCCCGATTTCGACGAAGCGGCCGCCGTGCGCGCGGCCGGCATGCGGTACGACAACCTGCCCATCGCCGGCCCCGGCGACCTTGGCCCCGAGGCGGTGGCCGCCTTCGACCGGCTGCTGCGCGACGCCGAAGGGCCGGTGCTGGTGCACTGCGCCAGCGGCAACCGCGTGGGCGCGCTGGCCGCACTGCGGGCCGCACTGGTCGCCGGACAGCCCGAGGAAGCCGCCATCGCCGAGGGCAAGCGCTGGGGCCTGCGCAGCCTCGAGGGCGAAGTCCGCAGCCGCCTGGCACGCGACCGCTGCGTGGCAGCGGCGCAGGGACAGGACGCGATCGAAGCCTGCGCCGCGGGCGGCTGACAGCCGGTCCAACTTGCCCCCCGGCGTGTTGCCCCGTCCCCGCCCGGGATATCGCGCCTTTCACGACTCGGGGGACGGGACGGGGAGTCCCAGCATCTGCGACCCCTTCCGCCCAACATGCGTTCCAGACACAGGGGAACCGCATGACCCGCCAGGCCCAACCCATCGCCCGCGTCATCGACGCCATCGCCTTCGCCGCCCACGCCCACCGTGCCCAGCGCCGCAAGGACGCCGACGCCACTCCGTACATCAACCACCCGGTCGCCCTGGTGCGCATCCTGGCGGTCGAGGCGGACGTCGACGATCCCGACATCCTGTGCGCCGCCGCGCTGCACGATTACCTTGAAGACTGCTGCGGACGCGACGACCAGCCCGGCCTCGACGAAGGCCGCAAGCAGCTGCGCACGCGCTTCGGCGACACCGTGCTGGCCTATGTCGAAGCGCTGACCGACGACAAGACCCTGTCCAAGGCCGATCGCAAGCGCCTGCAGGTCGAGCACGCCACCCACGCCTCCCACGGCGCGCGCCTGGTCAAGCTGGCCGACAAGATCGCCAACCTGCGCGACCTCATCGAGTTCCCGCCGGCCGACTGGCCCGCCTACCGCCGCCGCGAGTACTTCGACTGGACGGCCCAGGTCGTTGCCAGGCTGCGCGGCACGCACCCGCGGCTCGAGGCATTGTTCGACGACGTGCAGGCATTGCGGCCGGCGTAGCGGGCGCCGCCGCGTGTTTTCGTCGTTCGCGAACTGCGAACCCTCGGACCGAAGCGTCCCGGGGCCATCGGCCGGGCCCATTCCCGCCGGTTTTGCCATGCCGGCGGGGACGGGTATGCTGGCCACCGGACTTGCGACGGAACGCATGACGATGACGCGACGGACACGCCCTCCCGGCCCCCGCCTGGCCGGGCTCCTCCTGGCCTGTGCCGCCACGGCTTCTGCGGGCTGCGCGCATTCGGCGCCGCCGTCCGAGTCAATCCGCGCAAAGGAGGCCGACGCCATGGCTGCACCCGGATCCGACACCGCCGCCGATACCCCGAAGCTCACCGCCGAGGAGATCGGAAGGCGGTTCCTGGCATTGTTCGCCGGACTGGAGTCGCGCGACCAGCTGAGCCTGGACAGGATCCGGGAGGTCATGGGGATCGCCATCCCGCACGAACCCGGCGCGCTGCGGGCCGGAGTCGCAAGTGACGACCTGGGTGGCGGATGGCACTATGTGCTCAATTACGTGCCGGAGTCGCCGTCCAGTGCCCGAGGCATTGCGCTCTCATTCGTCAATCAGCACCAGCGTTTTGCCAGCATGGAGCCTGTCTGTGGCCTGGGTCTGGATGCGTACCACAATGCGTTGCTGGCAATGGGGTACCAGGGCGTGGCAGTTCCGGGCGAGATCGGCGAACTACGCTCTGTGCGCTACCACAAGGGCGACATCACGCTTTCGATCATCCCCCAGAACGTGCGTCCCGGGGAGACCGGACGCCTTTGCGTGGAATCCATCGGAACATTGAACTGATCGAAGGAGGCCAAGGATGGCCACGCCCAACACTGCACTGGAAGCGTTGCTCGGGCAGTTCGGTGCAGGCCCGCTCTCAGGGCCAGACGAAGAGCACCAGCTGCGCGCAGCGCTCATGGCAGACGCCGATCGCATGGCTCTGCTCAACGGCATGGCGGCGTCAGGGCAAGTTCGCGGTTTCGCGATCGAAACTGCGAACGCCACCCTGGTCGGTACCTACGACAGACAGGCGGGTGTGATCAATCTGCCTGCCGCCAGTTTCAAGGACGGCGACCTGGAACCGGTGGTGGGACTTCAGGTGCTCATTGCGGACTTTTCACGTAAGGCCTGGCACGACTCGAACGGTCAGTCCCGTTCAGTCACGCAGGACATGGTCGACAATCTCAACGCGACCTTCAATGGTTCACCCGTTCTCGCAGCGCAGGTCAAGGCGGCAGTCGCACTGTCACACGTTCAACATTTCAGCCTTCTAGACAGCGGAATGGCGGCGGGAGCCACCTACGACGGCACCGTCGGCGATGGCACGCCCAAAGGCATCAACCTTCCACCGGCCGCACTACAAAGCTGGACACCGGGCAACCCGCAGGGCACGTATGACGCTCAGGATCTGACCTTTGTTCTGGGTCACGAGATCCAGCACGGGTTCAACGATGCGGAGAAGGACAAGGCAACACTTGATTTCCTGCGGGATATCGCCATCCAGGCGAAGGCGCCGGGTCCGACTCACGACTACAGCGACGAGCTCAGGGCATATCTCGGTGCTGGCCGCGAGGACGAGGCCAAGGCGCAGATCGCGGGCTGGAACGCGCTTCTCAGCAGGCAACGGCAGTTCAACCAGCATGCTGACGGGATCGTATTGATGCTGAACACGCAGAACGACCGGCTGCTGGATTTCTTGCGGGCCGATCCGCTGAATCCGTCGCACGCCGTCGTGAACCCCGGCATCACCTTCAACCCCGACGGCAGCCTCTCCCAGACCCCCGCCAACATCGCCGCCATGGGCAGGCACTACTTCGATCGCCCGTCGCCGCTGCACGCGCAGCCCGGCGAGCGCCCGGTCACGCTCGGCGAAGGGCGGCCGGGGCCTTCGGCCGACTACACCAATCTATTACGGCACCTGGGCGGTGGAGCGGATCATCGCGGCCGAGGATCGCGCCAGCGTGCGGCATCGCGGCGCGCGGCCACAGATCGCCATCGACATGGCCGGGCTGGGCCTGCGCGAAGACCTGATCGAGATGGAAGGCCTGGACCTGGGCACGAACCGTGCGCCGCGCCCGTACCTGGATACCAGCCGGACGCCGGCGAGCCTCGGGCATTTCCACCATACCCAGGATGCCAGCATGGGGCACGACCACCGGCACGTCCCGGCCGTGGGCCCGGCACGCATCGGGTCCAGCGGCGATGCGGTGGTCGATGCGTGGATCGATGCGCTGCAGGACGGCGACCACGCCGCGTCCCGATCCGTGCAGCGCGCTTTTGCCCAGTCGCCCGAGGGGCAACGGCTCTGGGCCGAGGCCACCGCGACCGCGGTGGGCGACCAGGCGCACGGACACGATCCCGCGCCTTTGCCGCAACAGGCCCTGCCGCGCTCCGACGGGCGCTGGCCTGCCTCAGCGCCTTCGATCTCCGACCCCCACTGGCTACATGACCTCCCCGAGCCCCAGCACGCGATGCAACGCTGACGACGACGCATGAACGACACCGACGCAATCCGCCGGCTGATGCTGGCTGTGGAGAGCTTGGAGCGTGCCGCGGAAGCGCACGCCGAGCAGGCGCAGCAGTCGGCCGGAGCGCTGTTGCGCCTGCAGGCAGCGCATGACCGGCTGGCATCGGAGCGCGACGCCGAGCAAGCGCAGTGGCGGCAGGTCATGGCGCGTTTGTTCCAGGACCATCAGCGCGACACGGAACTCGCACTGCGGCCCGCGGTGGCCAAGGCCTGGCGAGGCCTGCTCCTGTCCAGCGCGGCGTTGGCCCTGCTGGTGGTGGGCTTGGCGCTGCTGCTCCACCATGAGTACGGCCGCCTGAAGGATGCCCGCGACAGCGCCGACGCGGCGGAGGTGGCAGCGGAAGTGCAGCGCGCCGCCCGCCATGTCGAGATCAGTGCCTGCGGCGCGCGTCCCTGCATCCGCCTCGACCGCGACGCCCCCATCTGGAAGGGGCGGGGCGGCGAGTACGTACTGGTGGACGGCCGCGGCGAGTAGTGACCGCACCGCTCGGACGAGGTCCCAGATGCACTGGGGAGCGAGCTTGCTCGAACGCCGTTCGCGCGCGAGCGCGATCCCACAGGTTGCAGTCGCATCGAGTTAGCCCTTGTGGAAGCGAGCTTGCCCCGAAAGCTGTTCGCGCGCGAGCGCGCTCCCACAGATTGCAGTGGCACCGAGTAGCCCTTGGGGAGCGAACTTGCTCGCGAAAGCCGTTCGCGCGTGAGCGCGCTCCCACAGGTTGGCGGGGGAGCAATGTCGTGGCGGAGACCGGATCGGCTACTTCTCCAGCGTCGACGGCAGCGTCGCGGCGCACCGCTCCAGCAGGTCCACGAGCTGCGCCTGCTCTGCCGGCGAGAGTACGCCCAGGGCATTGTCGATCACCTCCCGGGCCACGTCTGCGCCGCGCATGACCAGGGCGCGCCCCGCGTCGGTGATGCGGAACGACATCACCCGGCCAAGCCAAGGGTGCGGCGTGCGCGTGACCAGGCCATCGCGGCCCAGGCGCAGCAGGATCTGGTGCATCGTCTGCGGGGAAACCGCGCTCATGCGCGCCAGGTCGGCATTCGAGGCGCCCGGATGCTCCAGCAGGTGCATCAGCACCAGCGCCTGCGGCCGCGACAGCTCGATTCCGTGCCGGCGCAGGCGCTCCTCCATCACCAGGGTCAGCCCCAAATGCACGCGCTTGAGGAGGGAGGTGGCCAGGTAGCCGGTCGAGTTCCTGAACGCTTGCAGGGGGCTGGCGTCGCTGTCGGCCATGCGGCCACCTCCACGGGTTCCACCGAGTATCAGTGTGCTGATAGAGTATCAGCCCTCTGATATGAGGCAAACCCCCATGCCTGCAATTTCCCTGCGTGCGCTGGCCGTTGCCGGACTGCTGGCCCTGGCCGCCTGCAGCGACGATGCGCCCCCCGAAGCCGCGCCGAGCCTGACCGTATCGCTGGCCACGCCAACGACGCGTGAGGTGGTGCGCGAAGTCACGGCGTCCGGCGCGGTGGCGGCGTGGGAGGAGGTGGCGGTGGGCGTCGAACTCTCCGGCCTGCGGGTGGCGAGCGTCGAGGTTGAGGTGGGTAGTGTGGTACGCCAGGGCGACGTGCTGTTGCGCGTGGACGACCGCACCATGGCCTCGCAACTGGCGCAGTCCGAAGCGCAGGTGCGCGAGGCCGAGACCAACCTCGAGACCGCGCGCCGCAAGGCCGCGCGCGTGCGCGAATTGGCCGACTCGCAGCTGGTCGCGCTGCAGGACGCCGAGGAGGCCGAAGCCGCCCGCGCCAACGCGCAGGCGCGGCTCAACACCGCCATCGCCAGCCGCGATGCCGCCCGCGTGCAGCGCGACTTCACCGTGGTGCGCGCGCCGGTGGATGGTGTGGTGTCGGCGCGCAGCGTGCAGCCCGGGCAAGTGGTGGGCGCTGGCGGAGAGCTGCTGCGCCTGATCCGCGACGGCCGCCTGGAATGGCGCGCCGAACTGGCCGAGGCCGACCTGCTGCTGGTCTCGCCCGGCACCACCGTGCAGGTGGACACCCCGGCCGGACCCGTGGCCGGCACCGTCCGCCGTGTATCGCCCGCGCTGGATGCGCAGAGCCGTACCGGCACCATCTACGCCGACCTGCCCGAGCCAGGCGCCTTGCGCGCGGGCATGTTCGCGCAGGGCCGTATCGCGCTGGGTCGCGCGCAGGCGATGCTGATTCCGAACGAAGCGGTGGTGCGCCGCGACGGCCGCGCCTACGTGTTCATCGTCGACGGCGAGAACCGCGTGCGCGAGCAAGGCATCGAAGTCGGGCCGATGCACGGGGACCACGTCGAGGTGCGCAGCGGCTTGGAACCCGATGCGCGCGTGGTCGCACGTGGCGCCGGTTTCCTCGGCGATGGCGACCTGGTGCGCGTGGTGGATGCCCCGACGGACGCTGCTACCGCCCCGCAGAGCGGCAGCGGTGCCCGGCGGGCAGGGGACGCGGATGCTGGCACACCCGGTGCATCGCCTGCCACCGGTGAATCCCCGATGGCCAACCCCGACGATGCGGGCGCGGCTGGTGACGGCAAGGTAGAACGCGCCGGCCTGCCCGCCGCCGGGTCAGGTGGAGCCGATTTCACCAACAGCACCAACAGCACCAACAGCACCAACAGCAC
>JAEXLY010000235.1 GCA_023444765.1 Pseudomonadota bacterium
CGAGAGGCCCGGCAGCATCCAGTCGAGCAGCATGAGATCCGGCACCGCCTCGCGCAGCCGCACCTCGGCCTCGTCGCCGCGCCCCACGACCTCGACGCGATAGCCCTCGGCCTCCAGGTTGTAGCGCAGGAGGACGGTGATCGCCTCCTCGTCCTCCACCACCATGATGCGTGCCGTCATGACGTCGTTTCCTTGAAATGCTGCGTGCGGAAATCAGGCTCCCGCGCCGAAGATCGTCGTGTCGATCTTGGGCCGCTCCTCGGCCAGCGCCGTGCCGGTGACGATGTAGTGGATCGTCTCGGCGATGTTGGTGGCGTGGTCGCCGATGCGCTCGAGGTTCTTGGCCATGAACAGCAGGTGCGTGCAGGGCGTGATCGCGCGCGCGTCCTCCATCATGTAGGTCAGCAGTTCGCGGAACAGGCCGGTGTGCAGCGTGTCCACCTCGGCATCCTGGGCCCGCACCCGCTGCGCTGCCTCGGCATCGTTGGCGACGAAGGCGGCCAGCACGTCGCGCACCTGGCGCACGACCCGCTGGCCGAGCACGTTGAGCCCCCGGGTGTGCGGCAGCGGCGGGGCGGCGTTGAGGGCGGTCGAGCGCTTGGCCACGTTGGCCGCGTAGTCGCCGATGCGCTCGATGTCCGAGGCGATCCGCAGCGCGGACAGGATTTCGCGCAGGTCGCGCGCCATCGGGCCGCGCAGGGCCAGGCGCATCACGTCGTGGCTGATTTCCTGCTCGAGCTGGTCGATGGCCTCGTCGTTGGCGACGATGCGCGCGGCGGCCCTGTCGTCGCGCCGCTCGACGACGTCCAGCGCCGCCTCCAGCTGCGCGATGGACATCTCGCCCATGCGCTGGATCTCCCCGATCAGGCGCTGGCGCTCCTCGTCGTAGCTGCGGACGATGTGGTCGTGGGGCTGGATGGTCATGGGAGGGCCGTGATTGGTGATTGGTGGTTGGTGATTCGAGACCGGTGAGGGGTGATCCGGAGGGACGGCAGTCCGCGGACTGGTGAAAGCTCTTTCCAATCACCAATCACGAATCACGAATCACCAATCATTCGGCAGGTTCACCCGAACCGGCCGGTGATGTAATCCTCGGTCTGCTGCTTCGAGGGCCTGGAGAAGATCGTTTCGGTGGTGTCGTGCTCGATCAGGTCGCCCAGGTACATGAAGGCGGTGTAGTCGGACACGCGCGCGGCCTGCTGCATGTTGTGGGTGACGATGACGATGGTGTAGTCCAGCTTGAGCTCCTCGATCAGCTGCTCGATGCGGCTGGTGGAGATCGGGTCCAGCGCCGAGGTCGGTTCGTCGAGCAGCAGCACGTCGGGGCGCAGCGCGACCGCGCGGGCGATGCACAGGCGCTGCTGCTGGCCGCCGGACAGGCCCAGCGCGCTCTGGCCCAGCTTGTCCTTGACCTCGTCCCACAGCGCGCCCTGGCGAAGGGCGTGCTCGACGCGCTCGTCGAGCTGCGACTTCGACAGCTTCTCGTGGTGGCGGATGGCGTAGGCGATGTTCTCGTAG
This sequence comes from Pseudomonadota bacterium, assembly GCA_023444765.1. Taxonomy (GTDB): domain Bacteria; phylum Pseudomonadota; class Gammaproteobacteria; order Xanthomonadales; family Xanthomonadaceae; genus Luteimonas. The sequence continues at coordinate 1,519 of JAEXLY010000235.1, forward strand.
ATCGTCATCGGGAACGGCACCGGCTTCTGGAACACCATCCCGACCTTGCTGCGCAGGCGGTTCATCGGGTACTTCGGCGACAGGATGTCCTCGCCGTCGAGCAGGATCTGCCCCGTGGCCCGCAGCTTCGGGTAGAGCGAGTAGATGCGGTTGAAGATGCGCAGCAGGGTCGATTTGCCGCAGCCGGACGGCCCGATCATCGCGGTCACGCGCTTCTCCGGAATATCCAGGCTGATGTTCTTCAGCGCATGGAACCTGTCGTAATGGAAGTCCAGGCCCTTGACCGCGATCTTGGTGGGCATCGGCGCCAGCGCGCCGCGCTGGGGTGCGGCCAGGTGGATGCGCTGCGGCGACGCGGTGGAGGCGAGTTCGTTCATGGACGGGTCCAGGGAAAGGTCAGTCATGGGAGATCCTGTTGCGCAGCAGCAGGGCGCGCGCGGACAGGCTGACCAGCAGCACGAACACGGTCAGCACGAAGGCGCCGGCCCAGGCCAGCTGCTGCCAGGATTCGTAGGGGCTGCCGGCGTACTGGTACATCACCACCGGCACGCTCGCCATCGGCTGGAGGATGTTGGAGTTCCAGTACTGGTTGCCGAAGGCGGTGAACAGCAGCGGCGCGGTTTCGCCCGAGATGCGCGCGAGCGACAGCAGGATGCCGGTGATGATGCCGGCGGACGCGCTGCGGTAGAGCACCTGCACGATCACCTTCCACTGCGGCACGCCCAGCGACAGGGCCGCCTCGCGCATCTGCACCGGCACCAGCTGCAGCATCTCGTCGGTGGTGCGCACCACCACCGGCAGCACGATGAAGGCCAGCGCGATGGCGCCGGCCAGCGCGGAAAAGCGGCCGCCGGTCTGCATCACCACCAGGGTGTAGACGAACAGGCCCAGCACGATCGACGGCGCCGACAGCAGGATGTCGTTGACGAAGCGCACCACGGTGCCGGCCTTGCGCGCCTTGCCGTACTCCGACAGCCAGGTGCCGGCGGCCACGCCCAGCGGCGTGCCGATGCCGATCGCCAGCGCGCACATCACCGCGCTGCCGAAGAAGGCGTTGAGCAGGCCGCCTTCCTGCATCGGCGGCGGCGTCATCTGCGTGAACAGCGCCCAGTTGATGCCGCCGATGGCCTTGCTGGCCAGGGTCCACAGGATCCAGCCGAGGAAGAACAGGCCGAAACAGGCGGTGAGGATTCCCAGCGCGATGGCCAGGGCGTTGCCGAAGCGGCGGCGCGCATAGAGGCGGTCGGCGACGGCGCGTTCGCGGGCGGCCACGGCGGACATCAGTTGCCCTCCCTGCGTGCGAGCTGCATCAGCATGAAGCGGGCGATGGCCAGGACCACGAAGGTCACCACGAACAGCACGAAGCCCAGCAGCAGCAGCGCGGAACGGTAGGTTTCGGTGGCTTCGCCGAAGTCGTTGGCGATCAGCGCCGCGATGGTCGTGCCCGGTTCCAGCAGCGAGGCTGACAGCCGCACCGAGTTGCCCACCACGAACGCAACCGCCATGGTCTCGCCCAGCGCGCGGCCCAGGCCGAGGAAGATGCCGCCGATCACCGCTGAACGGGTGTAGGGCAGCACGATGTCCCAGCTCACCTCCCACTTGGTCGAGCCCAGCGCATAGGCGGACTCCTTGAGCCTCGTCGGAACGGTCAGGAACACCTCGCGCATCACCGAGGAGATGAACGGGATCACCATGATCGCGAGCACGAAGCCGGCGGTGAGCATGCCGATGCCCAGCGGCGGGCCGCGGAACAGCACACCCAGCCCAGGGATCGTGCCGAGATGGTCGTTGAGCCAGGGCGTGACGTATTCGGTCATGACCGGCACCAGGACGAACAGGCCCCACATGCCGTAGATGATCGAGGGAATGCCCGCAAGCAACTCGATCGCGGTGCCGACCGGCCCGCGCAGCCAGCGCGGCGCGACCTCGGTGAGGAAGAAGGCGATGCCGAAGCTCACCGGGACCGCGATCAGCATGGCGATGAGGGCGGTGACGATCGTTCCGTAGATCGGGACCAGGGCACCGTACCGGTTCTCGACCGGATTCCACTCGGCCGAGAAGAAGAAGCTCCAGCCCTGCGAGGCGAGTGCGTCGCGCCCGCCCCACAGCATGGACAGCGCGGCGCTTGCCAGCGCCGCCAGTACGAAGACCACGGTGCCGGTGAGGATCCACCTGAACAGCCGGTCGTTGCGCGCGTCGCGGACGTCGCGGGTGCTGCCGCTGGGGGCGGGGAGGGTCGCGGTGTTCATCGGGGTCCGGGCGGAGAGGGGGCTTCATGTCCCGCGAACGCGGGGATGGGTGACTTGCCGGGCGCGGGGAGAGAGGACGCGCCAGGCGAAGGCAACCGATCCCCGCCCCGGGGGAGACCGCGTCGGGGGGGGCGGGGGCGCGCGGCGGGGGCGGGGGCGG
>JAEXLY010000251.1 GCA_023444765.1 Pseudomonadota bacterium
CCCGCGGGGGGCGCCCCCCCCCCCCCCCGGGCCCATGGCATCGGTCCCGTGCCGCGAGTGCGGCCGGCCGTGCGGTCTCCGCCACGACCTCGCGTTCGCGGAACCTCAAGCCGAACAGCGGCCGCAGCGGCGGGATCCGGCGGATCAGCTCGTATCCCGCGAATGCCAGGACGAAGGTCGCCGCTACCAGCAGCGGCCCCTCGACGAGCGGCCGCAGCCCCAGCGGCCGCAGGTGCCAGGCCAGGATCACGATGATGGTCTGGTGCAGGATGTAGACCGGGAGCACCGCGCGCGAGAGGTACCTCAGTGCCGGACTGTCGCCTGGCGAGAAGCTGCGCGCGAACCCGAGCACGGCCACGATCGCGCACCACTGGTTCAGTCCCCATGTCGCGCGCATGCCCAGCCGCAGCGTCTGCGGCGGTTCCAGTTCGCGGAACGCCGCGAAGTAGGCGACGATCGCCAGCCAGCTGCCCAGCCACAGCCACAGGGCCGGCCAGCGCAGCCCGGCGAACCGGTTCCAGACGCCGGCATCGCGCGCCAGAAGAAAGCCAAGGGCGAACACCGCCAGGTACTGGACGTGGTTGTACCAGTCGTCGACCAGGGCATGGGTGGAGCCGAAGCGGCCGATCAGCGTCACCCGTGCCAGCGCGAGCAGCAGCGCCGGCGCCAGCAGCAACAGCGGGCCCCTAACCAGCCAGGTGCCCAGCCGCTCGCCGGCGGCCGCCATGGCGCGCGGTGCCAGCCGCAGCGCGAGCCAGGCCAGCACTGTGTAGACCCACAGGTAGGCGACGAACCACAGGTGGTTCCATGTCGGCACGACCAGGCAGTCGTCGCCGCGGCAGAAACTGCTGTCGGCTGCCAGGTAGCGCCCCCAGAACGCGAGGTAGCCGTCGTGGTAGCCGCTGGGCAGCTTGTCGACCACCTCGTAGTACGACTGCGGCGGCACCACCACCAGCATGCCGAAGACCAGCGGCACCAGCAGCCGCCACGAGCGCTGGCCGAGGAAGCGGGGCGGGGCGCCCGCACCGGTCCCGCGGCGCAGCTTCTCCACCAGGAAGGCGGTGGCCACGCCGGAGACCAGGAACAGCAGCGACAGCCGCCACGGCGAGCTGAGCATCATGAAAGGTTCGAGCGCCGGGCCGGCGTGGGGGCTGTCCACGTGCCACTCCCAGGTCACGTAGTACATGCCCACGTGGTAGAGCACCAGCAGGCCGAAGGCGAGGACGCGAACCCAGTCGAGGTCGTGGCGGCGTGTCATGGAGGCGGTGATCCGTGTGGGGCCGCGGCCACATTCGGCGTCGCGGGTACCCGCAGCAAGCGCGAAGTGACCGGATGACGCGGCCTGGGGACGAATCGCGTGCACCGGGGGACGATCGGTGGCGGCGCGCCGGTAGAATCGCCGCCCATGGCCCCGGTCGCGACCGCCTACGAACGCTACGCTCCCTGGCGACGCTGGGCGGAGGTCGGCTTCGTGGGCGGCGTGCTGCTGGTGAACACCATCGGCAACAGCATCACCACCTGGATCGAACTCGACCGCCACGCCGACAACCCGTTCCAGCGCTGGGAGCCGATGGTGTGGGAGGCCAGCAGTTCGCTGATGTGGGTCCTGCTGATCCCGCTGATCGCCCTGCTGGTGAACCGCTTCCCGATCCACTGGCACAACCTGCACCGGCGCCTGCCCATGCACCTGGCCGCCAGCGTGGCGGTGTCGCTGGTGCACGTGCTGGGCATGGTCGGCCTGCGCATCCTCGCCTACCGGTGGCAGGGCGGCGACTACGATTTCGGGCCCTGGCCGCGCGAGTTCCTGTACGAATACCTCAAGGACATCCGCAGCTACGCCTGGATCGTGCTCATGGTCGAGGTCTATGGCCTGCTGCTGCGCCGGATGCAGGGCGAGGCCAGCCTGCTCGGCGCGCCGGACGAGGGTGCCGCCGCGGAGCCGGTGGAGCGGCCTGAGCGGTTCCTGGTGCGCAAGCTCGGGCGCGAGTTCCTGGTCGACGCCCACGACATCGAGTGGCTGCAGGCCTCGGGCAACTACGTCAACCTGCGCGTGCGTGGCCATGACTACCCCCTGCGCAGCACCCTGGCCGGGATCGTCGACCGCCTCGATCCGGGCCGCTTCGTCCGCATCCACCGCAGCTACGTGGTCAATCTCGACCAGCTGGCCTCGATCGAGCCGCTGGACACCGGCGACGCGCGGGCCCACATGAAGGACGGCAGCATCCTGCCGGCCAGCCGCAGCCATCGCGGGGCCCTGCGCGAGCGCTTCGCCGAGCCCTGAGACGCGTCGTACTGGATTGCCGGGCGGCCCGTCGGCCGCGTGGACGCGATGGTCGCACAGGCCGCCGGCGGAGGGAGCGCGGCCATGCCATCCCACCCGCCGCCCGCCCGCATGCCGGTGGTGCCTGCGGCCTGCGCTGCGGCGCGCTGTCTGCCTCCGGGCGGGATTGCTAGAATCGCGGGCTGTCTACCCCACGGTATTCCCCATGATCGAACTCAATCCCGTGCGCCAGCGCATCGCCGACCTGTCGGGTCGGCTGGATGCGCTGAGGGGGTTTCTTTGACTACGATGCCAAGCGCGAGCGGCTCGAGGAAGTAGAGCGCGAGCTCGAGAACCCCGACATCTGGAACGATCCCGATCGCGCCCAGGCGCTGGGACGCGAGCGCTCGCTGCTCGACAAGACGGTCAACGGCATCCGCAACCTCAGCGAAGGCCTGTCCGGGGCCGGCGAGCTGCTGGAGCTGGCCGAGTCGGAGGACGACGAGGACACCGCCCTGGCCGTGGTGGCCGACGTCGATGGCTACCAGAAGGGCGTCGAGCAGCTGGAATTCCAGCGCATGTTCTCCGGCAGGATGGACAGCGCCAACGCCTTCGTCGACATCCAGGCCGGTGCCGGCGGCACCGAGGCGCAGGACTGGGCCGAAATGCTGCTGCGCATGTACCTGCGCTGGTGCGAGTCGCGCGGCTGGAAGACCGAGCTGATGGAGGCCAGCGGCGGCGACGTGGCCGGCATCAAGTCGGCGACGCTGCGCGTGGAGGGCGAGTTCGCCTACGGCTGGCTCAAGACCGAGACCGGCGTGCACCGGCTGGTGCGCAAGTCGCCGTTCGATTCGGACAACCGCCGGCATACCAGCTTCACCTCGGTGTTCGTCTCGCCGGAAGTCGACGACAACATCGACATCGAGATCAACCCCGCCGATCTCAAGACCGACGTCTACCGCTCCTCGGGCGCGGGTGGCCAGCACGTCAACAAGACCGAGTCCGCGGTACGCATCACCCACGTGCCCACCGGGATCGTGGTCGCCTGCCAGACCGGCCGCAGCCAGCACCAGAACCGCGACAACGCGATGAAGATGCTGGCCGCCAAACTGTACGAACTCGAGATCCAGAAGCGCAACGCCGAGCGCGACGCGGTGGAGGCGACCAAGTCCGACATCGGCTGGGGCAGCCAGATCCGCAACTACGTGCTCGACCAGAGCCGGATCAAGGACCTGCGCACCGGCATCGAGCGCAGCGACACGCAGAAGGTGCTCGATGGCGACCTGGACGAGTTCGTCGAGGCCAGCCTCAAGTCCGGCCTGGAGGTCGGCGCCAAGCGGGCGGATGCGCTGTGAGGCCGGAAATCGCTCGAATCCGCACCGGCAGGCAGTAGACACGCGGGCGGTCCGCCCGGGCCGCCTGGTCCATGGAACGCCATCCGTCCGCGCGATCGGCGCCGATCCGCGGCCCATCGAACTCCCACCCATCAGGCCAGACACGTGACCGACCACAAGCCAGAGACGCAGCAGCATGCCGACGAGAACGCCCTGATCGCGGAGCGTCGCGCGAAACTGGCGGCGCTGCGCGGGCACGGGGTCGCCTTTCCGAACGATTTCCGCCGCCACGACTACGCGCAGGATCTGCAGGACGAGTACGCCGACGCCGACCTGTGGACCGGCGAGGCCCTGGAGGCCACCGGCCGTCGCGTGACGCTCGCCGGGCGCATGCTCGCCAAGCGGGTGATGGGCAAGGCCGCGTTCGCGCAGATCCAGGACGTCAGCGGCCGCATCCAGCTGTTCCTGCAATCGACCACGCTCGACGCCACCTACGACGCGTTCAAGGGCTGGGATGTCGGCGACATCGTGGCGGTGGAAGGCACGCTGATGCGCACCAGGACCGGCGAGCTGTCGGTCAAGGCGGAGACCCTGCGCCTGCTGACCAAGTCGCTGCGGCCGCTGCCGGACAAGTGGCACGGCCTGGCCGACGTGGAGCAGCGCTACCGCCAACGCTACGTCGACCTGGTCGTGACGCCCGAGGCTCGCGAGGTGTTCGTGCTGCGCTCGCGGATCATCGCCGCGATCCGCCGCTGGCTGGACGCGCGGCGCTTCCTCGAGGTGGAAACGCCGATGATGCACTACATCGCCGGCGGCGCCACCGCGCGCCCGTTCTGCACCCACCACAACGCGCTCGATCTGGATCTCTACCTGCGAGTGGCGCCCGAGCTCTACCTCAAGCGACTGGTGGTCGGCGGCTTCGAGCGCGTGTACGAGATCAACCGCAACTTCCGCAACGAGGGCGTCAGCACCCGCCACAATCCCGAGTTCACCATGCTCGAGCTCTACGAGGCCTACGTGGCCTACGAGGAGATCATGGACCTGACCGAGGGCCTGATCCGCGACGTGGCCCTCGGGACGCTGGGCACCACCGTGGTCGAATGGGACGGACACGCCATCGACCTCGGGCCGGCGTTCCGGCGCTGGAAGCTCGAGGATGCGGTGCGCGAGCTCAATCCGCAGATCAGCCAGACCGATTGCCGCGACCGCGAGGCGCTGGCGCGCCACTGCGCGACGCTGAAGATCCCGGTCAAGCCAGGTTACGGGTGGGGCAAGCTGCTGCTGGAGATCTTCGAGAAGACCGTCGAGCCGGGCCTGGTGCAGCCGACCTTCATCACCCACTACCCGGTCGAGGTCTCGCCTCTTGCGCGGGAGTCGGACGTCGAGCCCGGCATCACCGACCGTTTCGAGCTGTTCATCGGCGGAAAGGAGATCGCCAACGGGTTCTCCGAGCTGAACGACCCGGAAGACCAGGCGGCGCGTTTCCGCGCGCAGGTCGAGGCCAAGGAGGGCGGCGACGACGAGGCGATGCACTACGACGCGGACTACATCCGGGCCCTCGAAGTGGGCCTGCCGCCGACCGGTGGGCTGGGCGTGGGCATCGATCGCCTGGTCATGCTGCTCACCGGCTCCTCCTCGATCCGCGACGTGCTGCTGTTCCCCTACATGCGGCCGGAATCGGCCGGGTAGGGCGCTCCGGCGCGGAAGCTCCGGCCCAGCCTGCGGTAACCTGTTTTTGCGTACATACTGCAGGCAGAATCACAGGACGGAGGGATCCGGCATGGGCACGGGACTTGCTAACAATCCATCCATCGGGCAGTGGTCCGGTCCAGCAGGGCGGGGGCGCGTGCCCACGGAGCCAGACGTCCCCATGAACATCGTCATCGTCGACGACCAGACTTCCGCCCGCACCATGCTGCGGCACATCCTCGAGGACATCAGTCCCGAACTGGACGTGCTGGACTTCGGCGATCCCCAGGCGGCCCTGCGCTGGTGCGAGGAGAACCGCCCGGACCTGCTGCTGCTCGACTACCGCATGCCGGTGATCGACGGGCTGGAGTTCGCCCGCCGTTTCCGCCGGCCGCTGCTGCATCGCGACGTGCCGATCGTGCTGGTCACCGTGGTGGGCGATGAGCCGATCCGCCAGGCCGCGCTCGACGCGGGGGTGATCGATTTCCTGGTCAAGCCGGTCAGGCCACGCGAGCTGCGCGCGCGTTGCCGCAACCTCCTGCAGTTGCGCCAGCAGTCCGAGTCGATCAAGCAGCGCGCGCTGTCGCTGGAACAGCGGCTGCTGTCGAGCATGCACGAGGTCGAGGAGCGCGAGCGCGAGACGCTGAACCGGCTGGCGCGCGCGATCGAATACCGCGACTCCGGCTCCAGCGCCAACCTGGCGCGGCTGGCGGCGGTGGCCGCGCTGATCGCCGAGCAGCTCGGGCTGTTCGAGGACGAGGTGCGCATGATCGAGCTCGCGGCTCCGCTGCACGACATCGGCAAGATCGCGATTCCCGATTCGGTACTGCTCAAGCCCGGCCCGCTCAATGAAGCGGAGGGCGCGATGATGCGCCAGCATCCGCGCATCGGCCATGAACTGCTGTCCGGCAGCCAGAACCGCTTCATCCAGCTCAGCGCCGTCATCGCGCTGCGGCACCAGGAGCGGTTCGACGGCAGCGGCTATCCCGATGGCCTGGCGGGCGACGAGATTCCGCTGGAGGCGCGGATCGTCGCGGTTGCGGACGTGTTCGACGCGCTGGTGTCGGCGCGGCCCTACAAGCGCGCCTGGAGCATCGACGAGGCGCTGGGGTACATCAGCGACCAGGCCGGCAAGCTGTTCGACCCCGGCTGCGTGGCGGCCCTGCTGAAGGATCGCGGCCGTCTGGATGCGATCTGCGAGCTGTTCCCGGCCAAGCCTCCGGCAGTGCGGCCGGCCGACTGAACCCGGGCGGCCCGGCGGGCGCGCGTCGCTGCGCGCGCCGCACTTCCAGGCCGGGTCCCCGGCCTTCTGCAACGCCTGTCCGCGCGGTGCGCGGCCGGGCACAAGCTGCCTCCCAGGGGCAGATTCTGCCCCTGGGCGCCGCCGGAACTCAGGCGGGTTCGTCGCGCAGCGCGCGGCGCAGGATCTTGCCGACGTTGGTCTTCGGCAGTTCGTCCCGGAACTCGACGTAACGCGGCTGCTTGTAGCCGGTGAGGTTTTCGCGCGCGTGCGCCTTGACCTGGTCGGCCGTGAGCGAGGGATCCTTCTTGACGATCACCACCTTCACCGCCTCCCCGGAGCGCTCGTCCGGCACGCCCACCGCGGCCACCTCGAGCACCCCCGGCATCATCGCGATGACGTCCTCGATCTCGTTGGGGTACACATTGAAGCCCGAGACCAGGATCATGTCCTTCTTGCGGTCGACGATGTAGAAGAAGCCCTTCTCGTCCATCTTCGCCATGTCGCCGGTGTGCAGCCAGCCGTCGGAATCGACGGCCGCGGCGGTCTCCTCCGGCCGGTTCCAGTAGCCCTTCATCACCTGCGGACCGCGCACGCACAGTTCGCCGACTTCGCCGACGGGGAGGATGTTGCCGTCCTCGTCCTTGATGCAGCAGTCGGTCGACGGAACCGGCAGGCCGATCGCGCCGTTGTACTCGGCCAGGTTCATCGGATTGATGCAGGCGGCCGGCGAGGTCTCGGTCAGGCCATAGGCCTCCACCAGGGTCACGCCGGTGACCTTCTTCCAGCGCTCGGCCACCGAGCGCTGCACCGCCATGCCGCCGCCCAGGGTGGTGTGCAGCGCGGAAAAGTCGACCTCGTCGAAGCCGGGAGTGTTGAGCAGGCCGTTGAACAGGGTGTTGACGCCGGTGATGGCGGTGAACGGCTCGCGCTTGAGCTCCTTGACGAAGCCGGGCATGTCGCGCGGATTGGTGATCAGGATGTTCTTGGCGCCGAACTTCATGAACACCAGTCCATTCGCCGTCAACGCGAAGATGTGATACAGCGGCAGGGCGGTGACGATCACCTCCTTGCCGGGGGAGACCTCGCTTCCGACCCAGGCCGAAGCCTGCTGCATGTTCGCCACCAGGTTGCGGTGGGTGAGCATCGCGCCCTTGGCCACGCCGGTCGTGCCGCCGGTGTACTGCAGGAAGGCGATGTCGTCGTGGGTGATGGTGACCGGCGGCAGCGGGTGCCCGCTGCCCATGCGCAGCACGTCGCGGAAACGCACCGCGCCGGGAATGTCGAACTCCGGCACCATCTTCTTCACGTTGCGAAGCACGAAGTTGACGATGGGGCCCTTGGGGAAGCCGAGCAGGTCGCCGAGGCCGGTGGTGATCACCTGCTGCACCTCGGTGTGCGGAACCACTTCCTGCACGGTCCTGGCGAAATTGTCGAGCACCAGCACCACGCTGGTCCCCGAGTCCACCAGCTGGTGCTTGAGTTCGCGCGCGGTGTACATCGGATTGACGTTGACCACCGTCAGTCCGGCGCGCAGGACACCGAAGGTCGCGATCGGGTACTGCAGGCAGTTGGGCATCATGATCGCGACGCGATCGCCCTTCTTCAGCTTCAGCTCGCCCAGCAGATAGCCGGCGAACTGGCGGCTGAGTTCGTCGATCTGGGCATAGGTCAGTTCCTTGCCCATGCTGGAGAATGCGGGACGTTCGCCGAACTGCCTGATCGACTGCTCCAGCACCGCGGGGATCGACTGGAACTCGTCGACATCGATTTCAGCGGGAATACCGGCTGGATACTGCGCAAGCCACGGGCGTTCGATCGTCATGCACTCCCCCTCCACGGACGTTTGGGCCGGCATTCCTGGCGATACCGATCAGTATGGATTGGAGCATGGCCCCGCACGGCTGGCAAGGCGCGAGGACCGGTGCGCGACCGCGCATGCGGCCCCTGCCCGACGTACAGTAGGGGCCATGGAGAACGGAATGCGATGCGCGATCGCGAAGGGCGCCAGTGCGTGCCCGAAGTTGCTCGTGATGCTGGTGCTGCTGCTGCTCGCCGCCTGCTCGCGCGAAGCACCGGAGGCTGCGTTGCGCGCCCGTGTGGGCACCCTGGCCGATGCCATCACGCAACACCAGCCTGCTGCGGTGCAGCAGCATCTCGCCGGTGATTTCGTGGGCAACGACGGGCTGGACCGCGATGGCGCGCGCAGGCTCGCAATGGGGTTCGCGCTGCGCCATCGGCACATCGGCCTCACCCTCGGGCCTCTGGACATTGACATGGGCCAGGCGCATGCGACGGTCCGTGGCACGGCGATCCTGCGCGGCGGCAGCGGAGGGGCGCTACCCGAGAGCGCGCAGGTCTACGAGGTCGAGTCGGGGTGGCGGCTCGAGGGCGGCGAATGGATGCTGGTCAGCGCGCGCTGGAAGCCGGTGCTGTAGCGGGAGATCGGATCAGCGGAACGGCGCGGTTCCCGACTCGTATTCGAGCCAGACCGCTTGAGAGCGGAGATGCAGGCCGGGCGGGCGCATCGGGCGGCGGGCCATCCGGGCGGATGAGGGCGCCTTGCAACAGAGCATATGGCGGGCCCTGCCCGATGCGGACGTGTCGGCCGCGGCATGTCCGGCAGGGTCCTCCGCGAATGTCCCCGGCCTGCGCCTGCCGGCGCTGGCCTCCTCCTTGACTCCGCTGCGCAGGTCCGCCGGGCACGCCGGCGCCCGCTGCGTCCCGTTCGTGTAGCACTGCGGAGCCGCGCAGGATGGGCAGGACATCATCATCGGAGTGCGCGCTTCCATCAGCGTGGTGCTGGCTGCGAAGCAGGTAGTGGGGCAGGCCGCCGAGGCGGGTGAGGGCAGGCCGCTTGCGCGGCATGCCGCGCGGGCTGCGCGAACGCCTGGAGTGCTGCGGCGGGCGGGGCTTTCGCCAGTGATGCGACGAGCCGGTTACTGGCGCGAGGCGAGCTGGCGGAGCACGTAGTGGAGCAGGCCGCCGTGGCGGAAGTACTCCACCTCCTTCGGCGTCAGCAGCAGCACGTCCACTTCGATACGCTTCTGCGAACCGTTGGCGTGGCTCGCGACGATGGTGGCGGACTTGGCGCGGCCGTCGTCCAAGCCCACGATGTCGATCACCTCGGTGCCGTCCAGGCCATGCGTCTGTGCGTTCTCGCCTTCGCGGAACTGCAGCGGCAGCACCCCCATGCCGACGAGGTTGGCGCGGTGGATGCGCTCGAAGCTCTCCGCGACCACCGCGTGGATGCCCAGCAGGTTGGTGCCCTTGGCTGCCCAGTCGCGGGAGGAGCCGGTGCCGTACTCCTTGCCCGCGAACACCACGGTGGGTACGCCCGCGGACCGGTACTGCATCGCGGCGTCGTAGATCGACATCTTCTCCGGGGCCTGGGCCGCGCCAGGCGCGCCGAAGTAGAGCGTGTTGCCGCCCTCCTCTCCACCGAAGAACAGGTTCTTGATGCGGATGTTGGCGAAGGTGCCGCGCACCATCACGTCGTCGTTGCCGCGGCGCGAGCCGTAGCTGTTGAAGTCGGCAGGCTGCACGCCGCGCGACTGCAGGAAGCGGCCGGCGGGAGAGTCCTTCTTGATGCTGCCCGCCGGCGAGATGTGGTCGGTGGTGATGGAGTCGCCGAAGATGCCCATGACGCGCGCGCCATGGATGTCGGCGATGCTGCCGACGTCCATCGTCATGCCGTCGAAGTACGGCGGGTTCTTGATGTAGGTGGAGGCTTCGTCCCAGGCATAGAGGTCGCCGTCCGGCGATTCGATGGTGGCCCAGCGAGTATCGCCCTTGAACACGTCGGCGTAGTTCTGCTTGAACATCTCCGGGCCGATCGTCTGTGCGATGAAGTCGCCGATCTCGCGGTTCGTCGGCCAGATGTCGCGCAGGAACACCGGGTTGCCGTCGCGGTCGTGGCCCAGCGGTTCGCTGGTCAGGTCGATGTCCACCGTGCCGGCCAGCGCGTATGCCACCACCAGCGGCGGCGACGCGAGGTAGTTCATCTTCACTTCGGCGTGGATGCGGCCCTCGAAGTTGCGGTTGGCCGAGAGCACGGACGTCACCACCAGGTCGCCGGCGGCGATGGCCTGGCTGACCTCCGGCGGCAGCGGGCCCGAGTTGCCGATGCAGGTGGTGCAGCCGTAACCGACCACGTAGAAGCCCACCTTCTCCAGTTCGCTCAACAGGCCCGCCTTCTCCAGGTAGTCGGTGACCACCCGCGAACCCGGCCCGAGCGAGGTCTTGACCCAGGGCTTGCGATCGAGTCCCCTGGCCGCCGCGTTGCGCGCCAGCAGGCCGGCGCCGATCATCACCGCGGGGTTGGAGGTGTTGGTGCACGAGGTGATCGCGGCGATCACCACGGCGCCGTCCTTCAGGCGGACCGGCTGGCCGTCGATCACCGCGTCGTGGAATCCCTTCTGCAGCAGCCCGTTGCCGACGGCGCCGCCGCCGCCTTCGGCCACGTACTTGGCCACCTCCGGATCACGCCTGTCGCGCGCGGCGGTGAGGTCGGGCAGGTGCTCGCGATAGTTGCGCTTCACTTCTTCCAGCAGCACGCGGTCCTGCGGCCGGCGCGGTCCGGCCATCGACGGGCGCACGTCCGCCATGTCCAGATGCAGCACGCTGCTGTACGCGGCTTCCGGCGCGCCGGGTTCGTGCCACAGGCCCTGCGCGCGCGCATAGGCTTCGACCAGGGCGATCTGCGCCTCGTCGCGGCCGGACAGGCGCAGGTAGTTCAGCGATTCGCGGTCGATCGGGAAGATGCCGCAGGTCGCACCGTACTCCGGCGCCATGTTGCCGATGGTGGCGCGGTCGGCCAGCGGCAGGTGCTGCAGGCCGTCGCCGAAGAACTCCACGAACTTCCCGACCACGCCATGCTGGCGGAGCATCTGGGTGACGGTCAGCACCAGGTCGGTGGCGGTGGCGCCCTCGGGCAGCCTGCCGGTCAGCTTGAATCCGACCACCTGCGGGATCAGCATCGAAGAGGGCTGGCCCAGCATGGCGGCCTCGGCTTCGATGCCGCCCACGCCCCAGCCCAGTACGCCGATGCCGTTGATCATCGTGGTGTGGCTGTCTGTGCCGAACACGGTGTCGGGGTAGGCCCAGGGCTTGCCGTCCTTCTCGCCGGTGAACACCACCCGCGCGAGGTTCTCGAGGTTCACCTGGTGGACGATGCCGGTGTTCGGCGGCACCACCTTGAAGTTGTCGAAGGCCTTCTGGCCCCAGCGCAGGAACCCGTAGCGCTCGCGGTTGCGTTCGAACTCGATCCTGCCGTTGATGTCCAGCGCGTCCGGCTTGCCGAACGCGTCCACCTGCACCGAATGGTCGATCACCAGCTCCGAGGGGATCAGCGGGTTGATCTGCTCGGGCCGCCCGCCGAGGCGCACGACCGCGTCCCGCATCGCCGCCAGATCGACCACGCAGGGCACGCCGGTGAAGTCCTGAAGGACCACGCGCGCGGGCATGAACGCGATCTCGATGTCCGGGACCGCCGCCGGATCCCAGTTCGCCACCGCTTCGATGTGGGACGCGAGCACCGTCACCCCGTCCTCGTGGCGGAGCAGGTTCTCCAGCAGGATCTTCATCGAGTAGGGCAGGCGGGCGATCCCGAAGCGCTCGCCCAGGCGTGGCAGGCTCGCATAGGTCCAGGACTTGCCGCCGACCTCGAGGGTGGCTTGGGTGGAGAAGCTGTCGGCCATGTCGGTGGGACTCCTTTGGCTGGTGGGCTGCGGCGTCTGCAGTCGAGTCTACGCCGTCCTGTGTCGCCGGGCCGCGACAGCGCGGACGCGGGCCAGGCGAGTATGCAGACTGCGGTATGGGGGCAGAAGTATGTATAATCCATCCATACCGTTCCGTGCATGGAGAGTCGCGATGGAAGCCACCGTGGCCGAACGCGGCCAGATCACCCTGCCCAAGGCCGTCCGGGAGGCGCTCGGCCTGACCAAGGGCAGCGTGCTCAAGGTCGAGCTGGACGGCAGCCGCATCATCCTGCGCAAGAGCGTGGACGACGCCATCTCGCGCGTGCGCGGCAAGTTCGCGCTCGATCCGGGCGCCAGGAAGGACGGATGATCGCCGTCGACGCGCCGGTCCTGGTCGAACTGCTCACCGATGGCCCGCGCGCCGATGCGGTCGAGGCCAGCCTGCGCCAGTGCCTGGCCGGCGGTCGGGTGGTGGTGTGCGACGCGGCGCTGGCGCAGCTGTGCGCCTGCCTGCGCAACGGCGCCGACGCGCTTGCCGCACTGGAAGAGATGGGCGTGCATTTCAGCGCGGTGGAGTCCAAGTCGGCCCTGCGCGCGGGGGAGATGGAGCGTCGCCAGCGCCAGCGTGGCGGCGACCCGCGCCCCATCGCCGACTTCCTGGTCGGCGCGCATGCGCTGCTGCAGTGCGACGGCCTGGTGACCTTCGACACCGCCTTCCACCGCGACTACTTCAAGGGCCTGAAGCTGATCGTGCCCAAGGCCTGAACTTTCTTGACGTTTTTTCCTGGAGAACCCCGATGTTGGAAGCCTACCGCCACCACGTCGCCGAGCGCGCAGCCCTCGGCATCCCGCCGCTGCCGCTGAGCGCGCAGCAGACCGCCGAGGTGATCGAGCTGATCAAGGCTCCGCCGGCAGGCGAGGAGGCCTTCCTGGTCGACCTCATCGCCAATCGCGTGCCGGCCGGCGTCGACGATGCCGCCAAGGTCAAGGCCTCCTACCTGGCCGCCGTGGCCTTCGGCACCGAGTCGACCCCCCTGATCAGCCGCGAGCGCGCCACCGAGCTGCTCGGCACCATGCTTGGCGGCTACAACGTCGCGCCGCTGATCGAACTGCTCGATGACGCGGTGGTCGGCGCCCTCGCCGCCGAAGGCCTGAAGAAGACCCTGCTGGTGTTCGACGCCTTCCACGACGTGGAGGAGAAGGCCAAGGGCGGCAACGCCAATGCCAGGGCCGTGCTGCAGAGCTGGGCCGACGCCGAGTGGTTCACCAGCAAGCCGGAAGTGCCGCAGTCGCTCACCATCACCGTGTTCAAGGTGCCGGGCGAGACCAACACCGACGACCTGTCGCCGGCACCCGACGCCACCACGCGCCCGGACATCCCGATGCACGCGCTGGCGATGCTGAAGAACAGGCGTCCCGACGCCCCGTTCGTGCCGGAGGAGGACGGCAGGCGCGGTCCGATCCAGGAGATCCTCGCGCTCAAGGACAAGGGCCACCTGGTGGCCTACGTCGGCGACGTGGTCGGCACCGGGTCCAGCCGCAAGTCGGCGACCAACTCGGTGCTGTGGTGGACCGGCGACGACATTCCGTACATCCCCAACAAGCGCGCCGGCGGCGTGTGCCTGGGCGGCAAGATCGCCCCGATCTTCTACAACACCATGGAAGACGCCGGTGCGCTGCCGATCGAACTGGACGTGTCGCAGATGGAGCACGGCGACGTGGTCGAGCTGCGTCCCTATGACGGCAAGGCGCTGAAGGACGGGCAGGTGATCGCCGAGTTCCAGGTCAAGTCCGAGGTGCTGTTCGACGAGGTGCGCGCCGGTGGCCGCATCCCGCTGATCATCGGCCGTGGCCTGACCGCCAAGGCGCGCGAGTCGCTGGGCCTGCCGGCAACCACGCTGTTCCGCCAGCCGCAGCAGCCGGCCGACACCGGCAAGGGCTACTCGCTGGCGCAGAAGATGGTCGGCCGCGCCTGCGGCCTGCCGGAAGG
The DNA here is from genome assembly GCA_023444765.1 of Pseudomonadota bacterium. GTDB lineage: Bacteria > Pseudomonadota > Gammaproteobacteria > Xanthomonadales > Xanthomonadaceae > Luteimonas. Next base: position 14,213 of record JAEXLY010000251.1, read on the forward strand.
CCAGGGCGTGCGTCCGGGCACCTACTGCGAGCCGAAGATGACGTCGGTGGGCTCGCAGGACACCACCGGCCCGATGACCCGCGACGAACTGAAGGACCTGGCCTGCCTCGGCTTCTCGGCAGACCTCGTCATGCAGTCGTTCTGCCACACCGCCGCGTATCCGAAGCCGGTCGATGTCAAGACCCACCACACCCTGCCGGAGTTCATCTCCACCCGCGGCGGCATCTCGCTGCGACCGGGCGACGGCGTGATCCACAGCTGGCTCAACCGCATGCTGCTGCCCGACACCGTCGGCACCGGCGGTGACTCGCACACCCGTTTCCCGGTGGGCATCTCGTTCCCGGCAGGTTCCGGCCTGGTCGCCTTCGCCGCGGCCACCGGCGTGATGCCGCTGGACATGCCCGAGTCGGTGCTGGTGCGCTTCAAGGGCCAGATGCAGCCGGGCGTGACCCTGCGCGACCTGGTCAACGCGATCCCGTACTACGCCATCAAGCAGGGACTGCTGACCGTGGCCAAGCAGGGCAAGAAGAACATCTTCTCCGGCCGCATCCTCGAGATCGAGGGCCTGCCGCACCTGAAGGTGGAGCAGGCGTTCGAGCTGTCTGACGCTTCGGCCGAGCGTTCGGCCGCCGGCTGCACGGTGCGGCTCGACAAGGCGCCGATCATCGAATACCTCACCAGCAACATCACGCTGCTGAAGTGGATGATCTCCGAAGGTTACGCGGACGCGCGCTCGCTGGCGCGCCGCATCGCGAAGATGGAGGAGTGGCTGGCCAACCCGCAGCTGCTCGAGCCCGATGCCGACGCCGAGTACGCGGCGGTGATCGAGATCGACCTGGCGCAGGTGCACGAGCCGCTGCTCGCCTGCCCGAACGACCCGGACGACGTGAAGACCCTGTCCGACGTGGCCGGAACCAGGATCGACGAGGTATTCATCGGTTCGTGCATGACCAACATCGGCCACTTCCGTGCCGCCGCCAAGCTGCTGGAAGGCAAGCGCGATATCCCCACGCGCCTATGGGTGGCACCGCCGACCAAGATGGATGCCTCCGAGCTGACCAAGGAAGGCGTCTACGGCACCTTCGGCACCGCGGGTGCGCGCATGGAAATGCCGGGCTGCTCGCTGTGCATGGGCAACCAGGCCCAGGTGCGCGAGGGTGCCACGGTGTTCTCGACCTCGACCCGCAACTTCCCGAACCGCCTTGGGCGCAACTCCAACGTGTTCCTGGGGTCGGCGGAGCTGGCGGCGATCTGCTCGCGCCTGGGCAGGATCCCCTCGAAGGAGGAGTACATGGCGGACATCGGCGTGATCAACGACAAGGGCGCCGAGATCTACCGCTACATGAACTTCGACCAGATCGAGGAATACCGGGAGACGGCCGCGGGCCTCGCCGCCTGAGGCCCCGCGGCGGCGGACGCACCCCGCGGCGGGCGCGTCCGCCTGCCGGATGGACGGCCGGGCCGATGGTGCGCCGGCCGTCCCCTCAACCTGCGCGCCGTGCGTGACGCGGCAGCGCCATCCCGGGAATCCATCCAATGATCCGTTCCAGCACGCTCGCCCCCGCAGGCAGGCTGTTCGCCACCGTCGCCTTCATCGAGGCCGCCACCTGGGTCGGCCTCCTGGCCGGCATGCTGCTCAAGTACGGGACCGGCACCACCGACCTGGGTGTATGGCTGTTCGGCCGTCTGCACGGCGCCGCGTTCCTGGCCTATGTGGCGGTCGCGCTGGTGGCAGGCGCAAAGCTGCGCTGGCCGATGTGGGCGCTGCTGCTCGCGTTGCTGGCCGCGATCCCGCCGCTGGCCACGCTGCCGCTGGAGGTCTGGTTCCGCCGGCGCGGACTGCTGTCCGCGCCCTGAGGTCAGTCCAGCCAGCCTTCGATCGACTGCTGCACCGCGCGCTTGCGCAGGAACAGGTCCCACACGCTGCCGCCGAGCTGGCGCCACAGCACGGCCGAACGCAGTGCGGCGAGCAGGATGGCGCGGATCTCCGCCACCACGCCGGCCTGGCCCAGGTAGTGGGGGTTGCCCTGCACCATGACCTTGGGCCGCAGCTGGCTGACCGTCTCGGCGTAGAGGCCGCCCAGCGCCGCCAGCACCTCGGGGTGGCTACTGCCGACCTCCTGCGCCCGCGGCAGGATGGCCAGGATGCCCTCGTGCACTCGCCCGGCCACCTCCTCGTCGGCCACGAAGCGGCGTTCGAGCTGGGTGACCGCTAGCGCCAGTTTCGGCAGTTGCGGATCGTCGCCCTGGCTGGCGAGGAAATCGCGCAGCAGCAGCAGGCCGGGACGCAGGTTGCGGGCACCGCCGTACACGTCTTCGGGCGAGGCCGCATCGATCCGGAACACGCTGTCGAGGCAGGTGGACAGGACGCCGGCATCGGCCTGGCCGGTTTCGGCGATACGGCGGACCTGCTTGAGTGCCTGCACCAGTCCGGCCAGGGCAAGGACGCGGGCGTCCATCATGCCGCTTCCCCTCGCAGGCGCCGCTCCAGCGGCGCGTCGGTGGCGGCAATGACCGCGCCGCCGAGACAGGCGGCGCCGTCGTAGAGCACCACTGACTGGCCGGGCGTCACCGCGCGCTGGGAATTGCGGAATACCACCTCGAGGCTGCCGCTGGATTCGTCGATGCTCACCTGGCAGGGTTCCTCCGGTTGCCGGTAACGGGTCTGGGCCGTGCATTCGAAGCGGCGCGCCGGCGGAGAACCGCCGATCCAGTGCGCCGGCTCGCTCCACAGCCGCGTCGATCTGAGATAGGGGCTGTCGCTGCCCTGGTCAACCACCAGCACGTTGCGCGCGACATCCTTGCCCACCACGTACCAGGGGGCGGCGTCGAAGCCGCGCAGGCCCCCGAGTTGCAGGCCCTCGCGTTGGCCCAGGGTGAAATAGAAGACCCCCGGATGGCGGCCGACCACGCGTCCGTCAGGAGTCCGCATCTCGCCCTCGCGCGCGGGCAGGTACTGCGACAGGAAGCTGCGGAAATCGCGCTCGCCGATGAAGCAGATGCCGGTGGAATCCTTCTTGGCCGCGGTCGGCAGCCCGGCCTCGCGCGCCATCGCCCGCACATCGGCCTTGGCCAGCCCGCCGAGGGGGAACACGGTGGCCGCCAGCTGGGCCTGGCCGAGCTGGTGCAGGAAGTAGGTCTGGTCCTTGCCGCGGTCGGCCGCGCGCAGCAGGCGCCACCGTCCGCCGTGCCGCTCCACCGCGGCGTAGTGGCCGGTGGCGATCTTCTCCGCGCCCAGCTCGCGGGCCGCTTCCAGGAAGTGGCGGAACTTGATCTCGCGGTTGCACAACACGTCCGGATTGGGCGTGCGTCCGGCCGCGTACTCGGCGATGAAGTGCTCGAACACGCCGCTCCAGTATTCGGCCGAGAAGTCGCGGAAGTGGATCGGGATGCCGAGCCTGCCGCAGACCGCGACCGCGTCGCGGCGGTCGTCCTCGGCACGGCACTCGCCGCTGCCGTCTTCCGCCCAGTTCTGCATGAACAGCCCGGCGATCGGCGTGCCGGCATCGCGCAACAGCAGGGCGGCGACGGATGAATCGACGCCGCCGGACATGCCGACGATGACCTCGGGGGCGCTCATGCCAGGTGCTGCACCAGCGAGAGCGGGTGCCGGCGCCCAGCCAAGTGGTCGGCGACCACCTGCCAGACCAGCGGACTCCGGTGCCGGGCAGCTTCGGCGCGCAGTTCCGAGGGTGCCAGCCACAGGGCGCGCTCGATGCCTTCGTCGAGGCAGCGGGCCGGGTCGTGCCGCAAGGGTATCGCTGCGAAGGCGAAGCGCAGGTAATGGCGCCCGCTTTCCGGCGCCTTCCACTGGTAGGCGCCGATGAAGGCCGTCAGTTCGACGTCCCAGCCGGTTTCCTCGCGGGTTTCGCGCAGGGCCGCCTCGAGCAGGCTCTCGTCCGGCTCGAGGTGGCCGGCCGGCTGGTTGAGCACCAGTCGGCCCTGGGCCCGCTCCTCCACGCACAGCAGCCGGCCGTCATCGACCACCACCGTGGCCACGGTGACGTCGGGTTGCCAGAAGCGGCCTTCGCGGTAGCTCATCGGTTCAGAGTTCGTCGCGGTCGCCGCTGAACTCGATCTCCTTGTCGTCCGCCACCTGGGCGACGATGTCCAGCGCGGCCTCGAGCGCGGCGCCGTCGACGCTGTCGGGCAGCTTGATCACGAAGTAGAGCACGTCCCCGGCGATCTCCCAGGCGCCCAGCTTCTGGCTGCGGCTGTCCGCCAGCAGGGCCAGGGCGCGGGCCCCGTCGATGCGGTCCTGTTCCAGGCGAGCGGCCGGGGCGAACACCTCGCGCACCCGGAAGCCGGCCACGTCCTCGGTCCCGCCGGAGACGAAGGCCAGCTGGGTGCGGCCTTCCTCGGCGTAGTTGTAGATCACCTTGTAGTCGCCGTCCTCGTCGACCGTATAGGTCACGCCACGGGCGTCCAGGCGCTTGGCCACCGAGCTGTCGGCCAGGGCGGGCAGGGTGGCCAGGGCCAGCGCCGCGGCGGTCAGCATCAGCGAAATGCGGTGTTTCATTGTCCGTGTCCCCCTCGGTTGGAGGCGGGATTGTCTCGCGCCGGCCGGCGCGGCGTCCATGGCGGGGCGTATCCATCCGTCGCTGGCCGTGCCCTCCGTATAATTGCCCGATGACCCGCAAGCATCCCGAACACGAGCACGGCACGGTCGTGGAGACCGGCAAGCCCGAGCTCGCCCGGCCTCCCCTGTACTCGGTCCTGTTGCTGAACGACGACTACACCCCCATGGATTTCGTGGTCGACGTGCTGGTGCGTTTCTTCGCCATGGACCTGGAGAAAGCCACCCAGGTCATGCTGCACGTCCACACCCGCGGGCGGGGGGTCTGCGGCGTGTTCAGCCGCGAGGTCGCCGAGTCGAAGGTGGCGCAGGTGAACGAATACGCCAGGCTCAACCAGCACCCCTTGCTCTGCACCATGGAAAAGGCCTAAAAGGAGCCGAGGCCGGGGCATGGAAAAGCCGGAGACGCGGCCCCATACAGGCTGCAGTTCCCTGGAGGTTCCCTCCCCATGTTCAGCAAGGATCTCGAGTACAGCATCGGCCAGTGCTACAAGTGCGCCCGCGAGGCGCGCGACGAGTACATGACGGTCGAGCACCTGCTGCTCGCACTGCTCGACAACCCCTCGGCCGAGGCCGTGCTCAAGGCCACCGGCGCGGACTTCCAGCGCCTGCGCGGGGACCTCGAACAGGCCATCCTCACCTCGGTGTCGAAGCTGCCCGAGGACGATGGCCGCGATACCCAGCCCACCCTGGGCTTCCAGCGCGTGCTGCAGCGGGCCGTCTACCACGTCCAGTCCTCGGGCAAGAAGGAGGTCACCGGCGCCAACGTGCTGGTGGCGATCTTCGGCGAGAAGGATTCGCACGCGGTGTATTTCCTGCACCAGCAGGACGTCACCCGCCTGGACGTCGTCAACTACATGTCCCACGGCATCGCCAAGAGCGGTGGCGAGGCGCCGGAACACTCGGGCGAGGATGCCGCCGCCCGGGCCGAGAGCGGCGAGGGCGAGTCCAAGGGCGACGCCCTGGCCGATTACGCCAGCGACCTGAACGCGATGGCGCGCGAAGGCCGCATCGATCCCCTGGTCGGGCGCGCCGAGGAGGTCGAACGCACGATCCAGGTGCTGTGCCGCCGGCGCAAGAACAACCCGCTGTACGTGGGCGAGGCCGGCGTGGGCAAGACCGCGATCGCCGAAGGCCTGGCGCGCCGCATCGTGCATGGCGAGGTGCCGGAGGTGCTGGCCGACGCCACCATCTATTCGCTCGACCTCGGCGCGCTGGTCGCGGGGACCAAGTACCGTGGCGATTTCGAGAAGCGCCTGAAGGCGGTGCTGACTGCGATCAAGAAGCACCCGGGCGCGATCCTGTTCATCGACGAGATCCACACCATCATCGGGGCGGGGTCGGCGTCGGGCGGCACCATGGACGCCTCCAACCTGATCAAGCCGGCACTCGCCTCCGGCGAGTTGCGCTGCATCGGCTCGACCACGTTCCAGGAGTACCGCGGCATCTTCGAGAAGGACCGTGCGCTGGCGCGGCGGTTCCAGAAGATCGACATCGTCGAACCGACCGTGGGCGAGGCCTACGAGATCCTGCGCGGCCTGAAGTCGAAGTACGAAGAGCACCACGACGTCGAGTACCAGGACGAGGCGCTGCAGGCGGCGGTCGACCTGTCGGTCAAGCACATCGGCGACCGCCTGCTGCCCGACAAGGCGATCGACGTGATCGACGAGGCCGGCGCGCGCCAGCGGCTGCTGCCTGCCGACGTGCGCAAACACCTGATCGACGTGGAAGAGGTCGAGGCGATCGTGGCCAAGATGGCGCGCATCCCGACCAAGCAGGTCAGCGCCTCGGACAAGGACGTGCTCGAGCACCTGGAGCGCAACCTGAAGATGGTGATCTTCGGCCAGGATCCGGCGATCGAGATGCTGACCTCCGCGATCAAGCTCTCGCGCAGCGGCCTGGGCAACCCCGACAAGCCGATCGGCAACTTCCTGTTCGCAGGCCCCACCGGCGTGGGCAAGACCGAGGTCACGCGCCAGCTCGCGCTGCAGCTGGGCATCGAGCTGGTGCGCTTCGACATGTCCGAGTACATGGAGCCGCATTCGGTCTCGCGCCTGATCGGCGCGCCCCCGGGCTACGTGGGCTTCGACCAGGGCGGCCTGCTGACCGAGAAGATCGTCAAGACGCCGCACTGCGTGCTGCTGCTCGACGAGGTGGAGAAGGCGCATCCGGACATCTTCAACATCCTGCTGCAGGTCATGGACCGCGGCGTGCTGACCGACACCAACGGACGCGAGGCGAATTTCCGCAACGTGATCCTGGTGATGACCACCAACGCGGGCGCCGCCCAGGCCTCGCGCCGTTCGATCGGCTTCACCCGCCAGGACCACAGCACCGATGCGATGGAAGTGATCCGCAAGGGCTTCACCCCGGAGTTCCGCAACCGGCTGGACGCGATCGTGCAGTTCCAGGCGCTGGGCATGGACCACATCCTGCGCGTGGTGGACAAGTTCCTGATCGAGCTGGAAACCCAGCTGCACGAGAAGAACGTGGCGATGACCAGCACTCCGGCGGCACGCGACTGGCTGGCCACGCACGGCTTCGACCCGCAGATGGGCGCGCGGCCGATGGCGCGGGTCATCCAGGACAAGGTCAAGCGTCCGCTCGCCGACGAACTGCTGTTCGGCAAGCTCGCCAACGGCGGCCGCGTCAGCATCGACGTCAGGGACGACGAGCTGGTGGTGGAGACGTTCCCGGAACCGGAGAAGCTGCTGCCCGCCACCGTGGAATGAGCGGTCGCGGCGAAACGGAGAAAGGCGGCCGGTGGGCCGCCTTTCCTTTGCGCCCGTGACGGCGCGTTGCATGCCTACGGTGAGCGTGCGACGGGGTCGCGGGGCCCACCGGTCCTAGCTGCGCACCTGCGGACCAGGCTGCCGCCTGTCCCGGAACTCCCTGTCCGCTGCAGGGCGCGGTTCCGCGGCTGCCGGACGCCGCGCTATGCGCGGCACCCGGCCGGTCCGCATGTCAGGCCTTGCGGTCCGCGATCCACTGGTCCACGCGCCGTTCCAGCAGGGTCAGCGGCAGCGCCCCGCCGCCCAGCACCGCGTCGTGGAAACCACGGATGTCGAAACGCTCGCCCAGCTCGCCCTCGGCTTTCCGGCGCAGCTCCTGGATTCGGATCATGCCGATCTTGTAGGCCGTCGCCTGACCGGGCCAGGTGATGTAGCGCTGGATCTCGGAGCGGATCGCCGCCTCGGGCGTGGCGGAGTTCGCGCTGAAGTAATCCACCGCCTGCTGTTCGGTCCAGCCCTTGGCGTGCAGGCCGGTGTCGACCACCAGGCGCACCGCGCGCCAGAGCTCCGAGGCCAGGCGGCCGTACTCGGAATACGGGTCGGCGTAGGTTCCCGGCATCTCCTTGGCAAGCCATTCGGCATACAGGCCCCAGCCTTCGGAGTAGGCGGTCGAGCGGGCCTGGGTGCGGAACTCGGGCACGCCGGTCAGTTCCTGCGCGATCGATATCTGCATGTGATGACCGGGCAGGCCTTCGTGGTAGGCGATCACCTCCAGTTCCGGCTTCGGCATGGCGTTCATGTCGGAGAGGTGGGCGTAGTACACGCCGGGCCGCGATCCGTCGGGGGTGCCCGGGAAGTAATGCTGGGCGGCGCCGGGCTGCTCGCGGAAGGGTTCCACCCGCTTCACCACCAGGTCCGCCTTCGGCAGCAGGCCGAAGTACCGCGGCAGTACCTGCTTGATGTTGTCGATCGCGCGCGTGGCGTCGTCGATGTAGGCCTGGCGACCCGCGTCGGTGTCGGGATACTTGAACTTCGGATCGGTCGAGATGTGGCGGAAGAAGGCCTGCAGGTCGCCGTCGAAACCGACCCGCTTCATCAGCGCCTCCATCTCGCCGTGGATGCGCGCCACCTCGTCCAGGCCGATCCGGTGCACGGCCTCGGCGTCGAGATCGGTCGTGGTGTGCATCCGCAGCTGGTGGCGGTAGTAGTCCTTGCCGTCGGGCTGCGTAGTGCCGACGCCGGAGGGGTTGTCGAGCGCGTTCGCGCGGTCGGCCTCTGCCCAGGCGATGAGGTCGCGATAGGCCGGCTGCACGTTCGCAAGCAATGCCTCGCGGGCCTGCGACTTCAGCGCCGATGCGCGCGCAGCGTCGATCGTGCCGGCCTTCGCCAGTCCATCGGCCTTGGCCTGCAGGTCCGCCCACAGCGCCGAATCGCCGCCCTCGCCGAACGGCGCGCCGGTGATCACGGCCCGCGCCTCCCTGAGCACGCCGTCATAGGCGAACCGGGGCATGCGGTAGCCCGCGTCGGCATTGCGTCGGGCCAGTTCGAGCAACTGCCCCATGGCGCGCCGCGCTTCCTTCAGGCGGGCGAGATAGGCCGTGTAATCGGCTTCGTTCTCCACCTTGTGGAAATTGATCAGGAACGTGGGCAGGAACGACTGCGCGCCCTGCATCTGGTTGAAGACGTACACGTTGCGGCGGAAGCGGTTGCCCGCGGCTGCGTTCTCGTACTGCAGCTTCCACAGATCCCAGGACAGCTTCGCCTCGTCGTCGAGCGCCTCGCGGTCGAACCGCGACTCCATCTCCTCGACCGACGCCTTGCGCCAGGCCAGGCGTTCGTCCTGTGCCTGCTCAGACATGTCGTCCAGCCGGTCGTAGAGGTCCTTGCGCCCGAGGAAGGTCAACGCGATCGGGCTGAACCGCAGTTCCTCCTGGTACTTCTGCTCGAACCAGGCGTTGAGCCGCTGGGTTTCGGTCTGTGCGCTGGTGGCGGTCGCGACCGGCGCCGGCTGTTGTGCGAATGCCCCGGGTGCTGCGAGCGACAGCGCGAGCGACAGGGCGAGGGCGTGGACGAGGGCAGGCCTTTGCATGGTGCATCTCCGGACAGGGATGCCGGCAGCATAGGCGTGCCCGCCCGTGCCCGCCATGCGACTGATGGCAGGGGGAGCAGGAGGCGTCTGGGGGCGCCCCGGGGGCGCTGCGGAACGTGCGCGCCTTGTCGGCGCGGCCGGCGGGCTGCCGGCTACTTCATGCGGTAGGTGATGCGACCCTTGGTCAGGTCGTAGGGGGTCATCTCGACCTTGACCTTGTCGCCGGTCAGGATACGGATGTAGTTCTTGCGCATGCGTCCGGAGATATGCGCAATGATTTCGTGGCCGTTCTCCAGCTTCACCCGGAACATGGTGTTCGGGAGGGTTTCGGAGATCGTGCCTTCGAATTCGATGACGTCGTCTTTCGCCATTCGTCCTGTTTGCCGGTGGTTGCGGCGCGCCACTGCCGCGAAAATAGCGGGGCATTCTGCCACGCGTGCCGATTGCATGCAAAGCTGGCCGCTCAGCCGGGTTCAGCCTGCGAGATCGCGCAGCGCGAGCGTCCCGAACGGAACGGTCCAGGAGCCGACGGTTCCCGCTTGGCCCGACAGGCGCGCGACGGCGTCAAGGAACCGCGCCCGGGGCATGTGCTGCGCGCCAAGCGATAGCAGGTGGGCGTTCTCCACCTGCGCGTCGATCAGCGGCCAGCCGCGGCCGTGCAGCCAGCGCGCCAGCGCGGCCAGGGCGGCGGTGGAGCCGCCCGAGGCTGCGCTGAACATGCTCTCGCCGAAGAACATGCGGCCCACTGCCACGCCATAGATCCCGCCCACCAGCGCCGCATCGCAGTCCCCGTCCGCGAACACCTCGACGCTGTGCGCGTGGCCGAGCAGGTGCAGCCGCCGGTAGGCCGTCTGCATCGCGGGCGTGATCCAGGTGCCCGACTGCCCGCCCCTCGGGATGCCGGCGCAGGATCCGATGACCCGGTCGAAGGCGGTATCGGCGCGTGCCACCCAGGTCGAACGACGCAGGCCCCGGCGGTAACGCGTGGACAGGTGCACGCCATCGGTGCGGAACACCATGCGCGGGTCGGGCGACCACCACAGGATCGGCTGGCCTTCCGAGTACCAGGGGAAGATGCCGTGGCGGTAGGCGTTGAGCAGGCGCCCGGGCGCGAGGTCGCCGCCGTAGGCGAGCAGGCCGTCGGGCTGGTGCAGCGCCCCGGCTGCATCGGGAAAGGGCGCGTGCGGATCGTCGGACAGCCGGGGCAGGGGGAGGGTCACGCAATGGATTGTAGGGAGGCCGCGACGCATGCCAAGGATCCGGATGTCGCTCCACCCTGGCGGCGGCCCCGACCGGATGGGCGCCCCGGGGTGGGACGAAGCTGGTCGGCCGCCTCAGGCCGGCCCGCGTTCGCGGAACGGAGTGCGATGCGCCAGCCATTCGCGATTTCGGCGGACCACGGCACGCTCCTCCGCGCACCAGTCGGCCAGGGGCTGGCGGAAGCGCGGGTCGGCGATCCAGTGCCGGCTGCGAACCGGAGTGGGCAGGAAGCCGCGCGCGATCTTGTGTTCGCCCTGGGCGCCGGGCTCGAAGGCACGCAGCCCTTCGCGCAGGCAGTAGTCGATGCCCTGGTAGTAGCAGGTTTCGAAGTGCAGGCCGGGCAGCTGCGCAAGCGCCCCCCAGTAGCGTCCGTACAGCGTGTCGCGACCGCGCAGGCACAGCGCGCCGGCAACCGGCTCTCCCTCGTGCATGGCCAGGAACAGCACCAGTTGCTCCGGCATGGTCCGCGCCAGATGCGCGAAGAAGCCGGGCGTGAGTGCGGGCGAATTGCCGTACTCGGCGAATGTCTGCAGGTAGAACCGGTGCATGGTCGACAGATCCGCGGCGCTGGCGTCGCCGCCGTGCACCACGCGGAATTCGATGCCGGCCCGCATCACCTTCGCCCGCTCCTGGCGGATGTTCTTGCGATGCTTGTGGTCCATCGCGGCCAGGTAGTCGTCGAAGCACGACCAGCCGGCGTCGTTGCGCCAGTGGTACTGGATGTCGGTCCGCGCCAGCCAGGCATCGCTGAAGACTGCGTCCTCTTCGGCCGGATGGAAGTTCACGTGGGCCGAGGACAGGCCCAGGCGCGACACCTCGGTCACCAGCGCGTCGGCCAGCGCGACGCGCAATGCCGCGGTCGGCGCCAGCAGGCGCGGACCGGTGACGGGGGAGTAGGGAACGGCGCAGAGCAACTTGGGGAAGTAGTCGAGTCCGTGCCGTGCATAGGCATGCGCCCAGGCATGGTCGAAGACAAACTCGCCGTGCGAGTTGTGCTTCAGGTACGCCGGCGCGGCGGCCAGCAGGCTGTCGCCTTCCCATAGCCCGACGTGATGCGGGGTCCAGCCCCAGTCCTCGCGCAGGCATCCGCTGTCCTCGAGCCCGGCGAGGAAGGCATGGGCCAGGAAGGGATTGCCGCCGTCGTGCAGACGATCCCAGGCCGCGGCCGGGACCGCGGCGAGCCGTGGATGGATCCGGATCTCGGCCATGCCCGTCCGGCCGGCTGGGCGTTCCGCTCCCGCGGCCGCGTGGCCGCGAAAGCGGAAGGCCGGCGCGGCGTCAGCCGCCCTTGTCCAGGAACCGCTCCGCGTCGAGCGCGGCCATGCAGCCGAAACCGGCCGAGGTGATCGCCTGCCGGTACACCTGGTCGGCGACATCGCCGGCGGCGAACACGCCCTTGACCGAGGTCTCGGTGGCGCCGCCGGCCAGGCCGGAGCGGATGTCGAGGTAACCGTTGTTCATGGCCAGCTGGCCCTCGAACAGCGCGGTGTTGGGGGTATGGCCGATCGCGACGAAGAAGCCATGCACGTCGATCTCGCGGGTGCTGCCGTCCTGCACCGACTTCAGGCGCATGCCGGTGACGCCGGCGTCGTTGCCCAGCACCTCGTCGACGACGTGGTGCCACACCGGCTCGATCTTGCCCGCGGCGACCTTGGCGAACAGCTTGTCCTGCATGATTTTCTCGGCGCGCAGGGTGTCGCGCCTGTGCACCAGGTAGACCTTGCGCGCGATGTTGGACAGGTACAGCGCCTCCTCGACCGCGGTGTTGCCGCCGCCGACCACCGCCACGTCCTGGTCCTTGTAGAAGAAGCCGTCGCAGGTGGCGCAGGCCGACACGCCGCGGCCCTTGAACTTCTCCTCCGATTCCAGGCCCAGGTACTTGGCCGTCGCGCCGGTGGCGATGATCAGCGCATCGCAGGTGTACTCGCCGCTGTCGCCAACCAGGCGGAAGGGGCGTTGCGAGAGGTCGGCGGTATGGATGTGGTCGAACACCACCTCGGTCTCGAAGCGTTCGGCATGCGCCTGCATGCGCGCCATCAGGTCCGGGCCCAGCAGGCCATGCGCGTCGCCCGGCCAGTTGTCGACCTCGGTGGTGGTCATCAGCTGGCCGCCCATCTGCAGGCCGGTGATGACCACGGGCTTGAGGTTGGCACGGGCGGCATAGACGGCGGCGGTCCAGCCTGCGGGGCCGGAACCGAGGATGATCAGGCGGATGTGCCGGGGCGGGGAAACGGGCATGTATACTCGCAGTTCGTTGAGCGCGGCTTGACGGGTCCATAGCTTGGCGGCGCCGCGGCGGCAACACAAGGCGCGCGGGGCGACGCCTGCGAAACGCAGCATCCGCGCTACGCGGCCCGCCGCGCAGCTCTGCCCGGACGCCCGTGACCACGCGGTTGTCGACTGCCGCGGTCGCGGCGACCGGATCGGAGCGACGCATGCGCATCGGAGTACCGAAGGAAACCAAGCCGCTCGAGGGCCGCGTCGCGCTGGTGCCGGCCGCGGCCGGCGATCTGGTCCGGCGCGGGCATGAGGTCTGGATCGAGCGTGGCGCCGGCGAGGCGTCGGGCTTTGGCGATGCCGACTACGAGCGCCTTGGCGTGAAGGTGGCGCCGGATGCGCCGGTGCTGTACGGACGCGGCGAACTGATCGTCAAGGTCAAGGAACCGATCGCGGGCGATCTCGCACTGCTGCGCCCGCACCACCTGCTGTTCTGCTATCTGCATCTGGCCCCCGACCCGATGCTGGCCAGGCGTCTGCTCGACATCGGGCTGACTGCCGTCGCGTTCGAGACGGTGGAGCTGGACAGCGGCGAACTGCCGCTGCTGGCGCCGATGTCGGTGGTGGCCGGCCGTATCGCGGTGCAGGTCGGGACCGCCTACCTGCACCGGCCCCTTGGCGGCAAGGGCGTGCTGCTGGGCGGACTGCCTTCGACGCCGCGCGGCAAGGTCGTGGTGTTCGGCGCGGGCCAGGCCGGCGGCGCCGCGGTGGCGGCGGCGTCCGCGGGTGGCGCCAACGTGGTGGTGTTCGAGACGCGCCAGGACCGGCGCGAGGCGATGATGCGCGCCGGCGCGAACGTCACCGCGCTGCATCCCTACGACGATGTGGTCGCGCGGGAAGTGGCCACGGCGGACCTGGTCGTCGGCGCGGTGCTGGTGACCGGTGCGGTGGCCCCGAACGTCCTCTCCCGGTCGATGGTGCGCGGCATGGAACCGGGGAGCGTGCTGGTCGACATCGCCATCGACCAGGGCGGCTGCTTCGAGACCTCCCGCCCGACCAGCTGGGAGGCGCCGACGTATGTCGAGGAGGGCGTCACCCACTTCTGCGTCACCAACATGCCCGGCGCGGTGCCCAGGACCAGTTCGCAGGCGATCTGCGCGGCGATCCTGCCCTGGGTCGACCGCCTGGCGGCGGGCGGCTGGCGCGAGCAGGCGGCGCTGCGGCGCGGTATCAACGTGGAGGCCGGCAGGATCGTGCATCCCGCCCTGCAATCACTGGAAGTTTGAATTAAGATCAAGGCATTGGGTCGATTTCCTAAGGCAGTGGATGACGGTGGCTCGGGCGATTCCTGAACGCGGCAAGCGCCAGCGTGCGACAGCCAAGGAGGCCGCGCCGCCGGATCCACGTCGCCAGCGCCTGCTGCGCGACATTGCGATGATCCTCATCGCGCCCGTCCTGCTGTACCTGCTGGTCTGCCTGGTGACGCATTCACCTGACGATCCGGGCTGGTTCGTGGCCTCTGGCGGCGGCGTGGCCAGCGAACTGCACAACGCCGGCGGCCCGGTCGGGGCGCGCATCGCCGACATCCTGCTGGGACTGACCGGCTACGTCGCCTACCTGCTGCCGCTGATCCTCGGGGCGATCGCCTGGATCGCACTCTTCGGCATGGACTCCGATGGCGACGGCCGCGTGGACTTCGGGCCCGCGCTGCGTCTGGTGGGCATCGTCGGCTTCGTGGTCGCGGGCACCGGCATGCTGTACCTGCGCCTTGGCAATGTCGAGGGCATGCCGCAGGGTGGTGGGGGCATCCTCGGGCGACTGGTCGGCAACTCGCTCGACCGCGGTTTCGGTGCGGTCGGCGGCAACCTGTTCCTGCTGGCCCTGCTGCTGGTGTCGGTGACCCTGGCGACCGGGCTGTCGTGGCTGGCGGTCGCCGATCGCATCGGCGGCTGGGTGCTGGCGATCCCGGACCTGCTGCGCCGCAGCCGCAGGCAGGCCGCCGAGCGGATCGAGGCGCGCGAGCGGCGCGTCGAGCGCGAGGAGGTGCGCAAGGTCGATACCGAACTGCGCGCGAAGCGCGAGAAGGTGAAGATCGAGCCCGCGCCTGCGCCGGTGGTGGAGAAGAGCGATCGCGCCCGGCGCGAACAGCAGATCCCGCTGTTCCACGTCGGCGATGGATCGGGCCTGCCGCCGCTGGCCCTGCTCGACGATCCCAAGCCCCAGCCCAGGGGCTACGACGAGGACACGCTGGAAACGCTGTCGCGGCAGATCGAGTTCAAGCTCAAGGACTTCCGTATCGACGCGCAGGTGGTGGGCGCCTATCCCGGCCCGGTCATCACCCGTTTCGAGATCGAACCGGCGCCGGGCATCAAGGTCAGCCAGATCAGCTCGCTGGACAAGGACATCGCCCGCGGCCTGTCGGTGAAGTCGGTGCGCGTGGTGGACGTGATCCCGGGCAAGTCGGTGATCGGCCTGGAAACGCCGAACACGCACCGCGAGATGATCTATCTCAGCGAACTGTTGCGCTCGAAGGAGTACGACAAGTCCGCCAGCCCGCTCACCCTGGCGCTGGGCAAGGACATCGCCGGCCGTCCCACGGTGGCCGATCTCGCCCGCATGCCGCACCTGCTGGTGGCCGGCACCACCGGTTCGGGCAAGTCGGTGGCGGTCAACGCGATGGTGCTGAGCCTGCTCTACAAGGCCTCCGCCAAGGACCTGCGGATGCTGATGATCGACCCGAAGATGCTGGAACTCAGCGTCTACCAGGGCATTCCGCACCTGCTCGCGCCGGTGGTCACCGACATGAAGGAGGCCGCCAACGGCCTGCGCTGGTGCGTGGCGGAGATGGAGCGGCGCTACAAGCTGATGAGCGCGGTCGGCGTGCGCAACCTGGCCGGTTTCAACAAGAAGGTGCGCGACGCGCAGGAGGCGGGCCAGCCGCTGCTGGACCCGCTGTTCCGCCCGGATGCCGAGTCGGGTGACGTCGCGCCGCCACTGGAGACGCTGCCATTCATCGTCATCTTCATCGACGAATTCGCCGACATGATGATGATCGTCGGCAAGAAGGTGGAGGAGCTGATCGCCCGCCTGGCGCAGAAGGCGCGTGCGGCCGGCATCCACCTGATCCTGGCGACGCAACGGCCGTCGGTGGACGTGATCACGGGCCTGATCAAGGCCAACATCCCCACCCGCATCGCCTTCCAGGTGTCGAGCAAGATCGACTCGCGCACCATCCTCGACCAGTCCGGCGCCGAAACCCTGCTGGGCCACGGCGACATGCTCTACCTGCCGCCGGGCACGGCCATGCCCGAGCGCGTGCACGGCGCCTTCGTGTCCGACGACGAGGTCCACCGCGTCGTCGAGCATCTGAAGCAGAGCGGCGGCGGACCCGATTACATCGAGGGCGTGCTGGACGAGTCGCAGACGATGTACGACGGCAGCACCGTCGGCGCCACAGGACTGCCGGAGGCGGGCGGAGGTGGCGGCGACGAGTCCGACCCGCTCTACGACGAGGCGGTCAAGATCGTCACGGAGACGCGCCGGGCATCGATCTCGGGCGTCCAGCGCCGGCTCAAGATCGGCTACAACCGCGCCGCCCGCCTGGTGGAGGCGATGGAAGCGGCCGGGGTCGTCTCCGCGCCGGAGCACAACGGCGATCGCGCGGTACTGGCGCCGCCGCCGCCCAAGTAGGCCGGCAAGCCCGGCGGGACTTCTCCCGGGGAACCCGCGGCGGGCAGGCTGCCACGCGTTCGCCACGGTCTGTGGGGCGGTCCTGCCGCCGGCACCCGACCGCGGCCGCGCCCCGCGCGTCCGCCTCTTCCCCCGCTTGCCGTTCCATGGAACTGGAATGGGCGAAGTGCGTGTTCAGCTTGCTGTTTGCAGACTTGCGCCACCCATCCCACGAGGACGTCTTCCATGATCCGCAATTGTCGTTGGCTGTTCCTCGCGCTGGTCGTGCTGGCCGGTGCCGCGCACGCCGGGGCGCGCGAGCAGCTCGATACCTTCACCCGCGGCCTGAAGGGCCTGGACGGCCGCTTCACGCAGCAGGTGTTCGACGACAACGGCCGCGTGCGCGAGTCGTCCAGCGGCCGCGTGGCGCTGTCCGCACCGCGCCTGTTCCGCTGGGAGTACGAGAAGCCGTACCCGCAGCTGATCGTCGCGGACGGCCGTACGGTCTGGGTCTACGATCCCGACCTGGAACAGGTGAGCCGGCGGCCCCAGGGCAGCGCCGAGCAGGACAGCCCGCTGGCCGCGCTGATCGACCCGGGCCGCCTGGACCGCGACTTCCTGGTCGAGGACGGCGGCCAGGCGGACGGTCTGCAGTGGCTGGTGCTCAAGCCCAGGCAGAATGCCGATGAAGCCGCCTTCCAGACGGCCCGCCTGGGGCTGGGCGAGGGCGGGCTTGCGCGGATGGAGATCGTCGACGCGCTGGGCCAGCGCACCCGCATCAGCTTCAGCGGCTGGAAGCGGAACCCGGCTTTCGCGAACGATACGTTCACCTACACCCCGCCGGCCGGCGTGGACGTAGTGGGCGAGGGCTGAGCGAACGATGACGGGCGCGGCGGACCGGATTTGCAGGCGCCTCGCCCGTGGCGCCGCCCCGGCCGCGGCCGCGGCCGTGTTGTTCGCGTTCGCCGCGCTGTCGTGCCC
>JAEXLY010000297.1 GCA_023444765.1 Pseudomonadota bacterium
TCCGCGGGCGGCGGCTCGGTGGCGTCGCGGCCGCCGGCCAGCTCCACGTCGCGCCCGACCATCGCGCGCACCAGTGCCGCCTGCGGCAGGTCGGCCGGCAGGTACTCGCCGACCAGGCCGCCGTTGCGCAGCACGGTGATGCGGTCGGACACCGCATACACCTGGTCGAGGAAGTGGGTGACGAACAGGATCGCCATGCCGCGCCCGCGCAGCCGCCGCATCACCGCGAACAGCTCGCGCACCTCGCCCTCGTCGAGGCTCGATGTGGGTTCGTCCAGGATCAGCACCCTCGCCGAGACACCCAGCGCGCGCGCGATCGCCACCATCTGCTGGATCGCGACCGGGCAGGACGACAGCGGCCGGTCCACGTCGAGCTCGAGGTGCAGCTCGGCCAGCAGCGCACGCGCGCCTTCGCGCACGCGCCCCCAGTCGATCAGGCCGAAGCGGCGCGGATATCGCCCCGCGTAGAGGTTCTCGGCCACCGAGAGGTTCGGGCAGAGGTTGACCTCCTGGTAGACGGTGCTGATGCCCTCGCGCTGCGCGTCGAGTGGGGTGGCCGGCGCGATGGAACGGCCGTCGAGCGTGACGCTGCCGGCATCGGGGCGTTCCACGCCGGTGAGCAGCTTGATCAGGGTCGACTTTCCGGCGCCGTTCTGCCCCATCAGCGCATGGATCTCGCCCGCGCGCAGGCACAGGCCGGCGCCGTCCAGCGCGCGCGTCGCGCCGAAGCGCTTGCGCAGGCCCTGGGCGTGGAGCACGACGGGATTCAAGCCCTTCCCCCCGGCAGCCCTTCGGTCGCCGTCCCCTGCAGCCATGGGACGGGACGGCCCGCATCCTTCCACCGCGTCGCGGCTGCGGAGCGTGTGCGCGGCGCGGCGCGGGGCGCTTCCCCGCCCCGCTCGCGGCAAAGGGAAGGTGCGCGCAGCACGCGAGGGCGGGGGCCGGCGTCGAACCTCACGCGCATGCGCTCAGTACTTGCGGTTGGGCAGCTCGGCTTCCGCCTGCTCCTGGGTGAACACGCCCTCCTCCACCTGTACCCGCTTCGGCACTTCGCGGCCGGCATGCACGTCGCGGATCAGCTGCGCCAGCTGCTCGCCCAGCAACGGATTGCATTCGACCGTGGCATTGAGCTTGCCGGCCTTCATCGCCTCGAACGCGCCGCGCACGCCGTCGATGGAGACGATGCGGATGTCGATGCCAGGCTTGAGCCCGGCTTCCTCGATGGCCTGGATCGCGCCGATGGCCATGTCGTCGTTGTGCGCGAACAGCACGTCGATGGTGCGGCCCTCGGCCTTGAGGAAGGCTTCCATCACCTCCTTGCCGCGGGCGCGGGTGAAGTCGCCGCTCTGCGAGCGCACGATCTGGAAGCGCGCATCGGTGTCGATGACTTCCTTGAAGCCCTTCATGCGGTCGTTGGCCGGCGCCGAACCGACCGTCCCCTGGAGTTCCACGATCCGGATCGGCCCCTCGCGGCCTTCGCTGTCCTCGACCAGCCAGCGCGCGGCGCGGCGGCCTTCCTCGACGAAGTCCGATCCGATCAGCGTGGCGTACAGCGACTCGTCGGCAACGTTGACCGCGCGATCGGTCAACACCACCGGGATGCCGGCCGCCCTGGCCTCGCGCAGCACCGTGTCCCAGCCGGTCTCGACCACCGGCGAGAACGCGATCACGTCCACGCCCTGGGCGATGAACGAGCGCAACGCCTTGATCTGGTTCTCCTGCTTCTGCTGCGCGTCGGAGAACTTCAGGTTGAACTCCGGCGGCGCCAGCGCTTCCTTCACCGAACGCGTGTTGGCAGTGCGCCACTCGCTTTCCGCGCCCACCTGGCTGAAGCCGACGGTGATCGCATCGCTACCCGCCCCGGCGGCCGCGCCATCGCCGCCGGAACACCCGGCCAGCGCCGCGGCGCACAGCATCGCCGCCACACCCAGAAACTTCCGCATCGCTCCCTCCCGAACGTCGTTGTGTTTGCGCTACCACCACGCGAGCGCCGCGCTCCCACCGCGCCGCGGCGCACGGCCGGCCTCAGGCCGACGTATAGGCGGTCTTGACCGTCGTATAGAACTCCACCGCGTACCGGCCCTGCTCGCGCGGCCCGTAGCTGGACGCCTTGCGCCCGCCGAAGGGCACGTGCGGGTCCACGCCCGCGGTGGGCAGGTTGACCATCACCATGCCGGCCTGGGCATGGCGTTTGAAATGGGTGGCGTACTTGAGCGAGGTGGTGCAGATGCCCGCGCACAGCCCGAACTCGGTGTCGTTCGCCATCGCCAGCGCCTGGTCGTAGTCGTCGGCGCGCAACACCGCCGCCACCGGCCCGAAGATCTCCTCGCGCGCGATGCGGTCGCCGGCCTTGGCCGCGAACAGCGTCGGCGCCAGGAAGTGGCCTTTCGTCTTCCATTCCACCATCTGGCCGCCGGCGAGCAGTTCGCCGCCGTCGTCGTGGCCGGCCTGGATGTAGGACAGGTTGGTCTCGAGCTGGTCGCCGCTGGCCACCGGGCCGATGTCGACGCCGGCCTCGAGCGGGTCGCCCACGCGCAGCTTCGCCAGCCGTGCCTGCATGCGCGCGACGAACTCGTCGTAGACGGCGCTTTCCACGATCAGGCGGCTGGAAGCGGTGCAGCGCTGGCCGGTGGAGAAGAACGCGCCGTTGACCGCGCATTCCACCGCCTTGTCGAGGTCGGCATCGGCCAGCACCACCAGCGGGTTCTTGCCGCCCATCTCCATCTGCACCTTCAGCGCGCGCTCGGCCGCCTGCCTGAGCAGTGCATGGCCGGTGGGCACCGAACCGGTGAAGGTCAACGCGTCCAGCGACTTGTGGGTCACCAGCGCCTGGCCGACCGTGCGACCGCTGCCCAGCACCATGTTGAACACGCCCTCGGGCAGGCCGGCGCGCGAGAGGATCTCGGCGATGGCCCAGGCGCAGCCCGGCACGATCTCGGCCGGCTTGAACACCACCGTATTGCCGTAGGCCAGGGCCGGGGCGATCTTCCACGCCGGGATCGCCAGCGGGAAGTTCCAGGGCGCGATGATGCCCACCGTGCCGACCGGCTCGCGGGTGATCTCCACGTCCACGCCCGGGCGGGTGGAGGCCAGTTTCTCGCCGGGGATGCGCAGCGCCTCGCCAGCGAAGAACTTGAAGATCTGCCCGGCGCGCGCGGCCTCGCCGATGCTTTCGGGCAGGGTCTTGCCCTCCTCGCGCGCCAGCAGCCGGCCCAACTCCTCCTTGCGGGCCAGGATCTCGCTGCCCACCGCGTCGAGGATGTCGGCGCGCTGCTGCGGATTGGACAGCGACCACTTCGGCAGCGCGGCGGCGGCCGCATCGACCGCCTGCGCGGCGCGCGCGGCGTCGAGCCTGCCGTAGTGGCCGACCGGCGTCGCCAGGTCGGACGGGTTCTCGTTGGCGTGCTCGCCTTCGCCCTCCACCCACTGGCCGGCGATGTAGCTGCTGAATCGCTGGTCGGTCACGTCGTGTCTCCTTGCTGGTCCGGATATTGCCGCCGGGCGCGATGGCCGCCCCGCACCTTACAGTGCGCGCACGCCGCCGGGGGAGAATCCGGCCGCCACGCCGCGCAGCGGGTTGCGCAACGGCGCGCCCAGCCCGGGCAGTTCGATCTCGAACTCGTCGCCCGGCCGGGTCCGTACGCCGTCGGCGAAACTCAGCGTCGCGGTGCCGAAGAAATGCAGGTGCACGTCGCCCGGGCGCCGGTGCGCGGCGTACTTGAAGTGGTGGTACTCGAGATTCTCCAGCGAATGGCACATGTTTGCCTCGCCGGTGAGGAAGGGTTTTTCCCACACCACCTCGCCGTCGCGCCACACGCGGCTGGTGCCGCGCAGGTCGGGGGGCAGTGCGCCGGTGCGCAGTTCCGGGCCGACCGCGCAGGCACGCAGCTTGGAGTGCGCCAGGTACAGGTAGTTCTGGCGCTCGGTGACGTGGTCGGAGAACTCGTTGCCGATGGCGAAGCCGAGCCGGTGCGGGGTGCCGTCGGCACCGATCACGTAAAGGCCCACCAGTTCCGGCTCCTCGCCGCCATCCAGTGCGAAGTCCGGCGACTCCAGTGCCTGGCCAGGGGCGACGACAATGGCGCCATCGCCCTTGTAGAACCATTCCGGCTGCGCGCCCGGGTGGCCCGGCGCTGGGTTCCCGCCTTCCACGCCCCATTGGAACATCCGCATCGA
The DNA here is from genome assembly GCA_023444765.1 of Pseudomonadota bacterium. Lineage (GTDB taxonomy): Bacteria > Pseudomonadota > Gammaproteobacteria > Xanthomonadales > Xanthomonadaceae > Luteimonas. Next base: position 4,177 of record JAEXLY010000297.1, read on the forward strand.
ATCGGTCAGCGTGCCCGTCTGGGCGCGCTCCTGCAGCGTCTGGTGCATGGCATCGCGCGCGGCCGCGCTGCCCAGATGGGTAAGTCCGGTACCGGACACCAGGCAGCGCGCCGGGTCCGGGTGGTGGAGCGGAGCGAGGACGCGGCCGTCCCGCAGCAGGCCCGGGTAATCGAGCCGGGTGTCGCCGGGCGTGGACCCGGCCTGCTCGGCGAGGCCGCGGCCTGCGGCGATCGCATCCCGGGCCAGCGCGTAGGTGCCGTCCGGGCCGTCCAACACGCGCACGGTGGCGCCATCGGCATCGACTGCGCCCGCCCGGATGCGGCCGGCCTCGTCCCTCAGCTGGATCAGTCGCATCAGCGCAGCCCGTCGTCGCAATCAGTGCCCGACCCGATTCTGCCGGGTCGATGGATATGCATCCAATTCAATCGGGAGCCATCGCAATATTCGTTCCTGTATATCAGTCGTGGAACGCCTCCACCTGCCGGCGCCTGCCCAGCATGAAGGCGTCGGCCACGTGCCGCAGCGGTGCCAGGTCGACGTCCGAGCGACCTGCACGTACCAGTCCGGCAAAGTGCCGGTAGAGCCCGGCGTACTCCCGCTCCGGCCCGCCGTGCAGCAGCTGGCCGTCGACCGACAGCTTCGCCCCGCCCTCGGACAGCAGCATCCGCCCGGCATCGGTACTGGCCTCGATGTCCCAGCGCTGGCGACCGGCCTGGCGCCAGTCGAACTCGGCGGTCAGGTCCAGTCCGTCGGCATCGCTGAAGCGGATCGTTGCCGCGATCGGTGCCGCGCGGTTCTCGGGGAACTCCAGCGTGGCCGCGGTGGCGAATACCGGCCGGGGCAGGATGCGCGTGACGATGGACAGCGCGTTGATGCCCGGATCGAACACGCCAAGCCCCCCGGGCTCCCAGATCCAGTCCTGCCCCGGATGCCACTGGCGCACGTCCTCCTTCCACGTCACCCGCATGTCGTGGATGCGCGTGTCGGCCAGGAACGCACGGGCCGCTTCCACGGCGGGCGCGTGGCGCGAGTGCCAACTGGCGAACAGGGTCACGCCGTTGGCCACGGCGCGTGCCGCCAGGTCCTCCACCTCCGAGAGCGTCGCTCCCGGCGGCTTCTCCAGGAACACGTGCTTCCCGGCATCCAGCGCCGCCACGGCTGCGGCGTAGCGGTACTGCGGTGGCATGCACAACGACACGGCGTCGATCGCGGGCACCGCTGCAAGCATCTCGTCGATACTGCCGAAGTTGCCGATTCCCTCGACCCGGCCGTTGCGACTGGCTGCCGCGACCAGCCGGTAGTCGGCGTTGCCGGCCACGGCCGGGAGGTGCTGGTCGCGGACGATCTTGCCGACGCCGACGATCGCGAGATGGATGGTCACGGGTGCTGTCTCCACGGACGGATCGGAGCGCGGCGACGAGGCCGGCGGACGCTGGTGCGGGTGCGGTCGTGCATGAGGTGCCTGTCAGGCGCGCGCGAGCGCGGCGAGCACCGCATCCCAGGTGCAGCCGCGCCCGGGACGGGCGAAACGGTAGACGATCTCGCGCCGGTACGCCGTGCCGGGGCGAAGCACTGCCTGCGGGAAGGCCGGCTGGTTGGGCGCATCCGGATAGTCCTGCGGCTCCAGGCAGAGCCCGGTGCCCAACCCCGGATGCTGGTGCGCGAGCGCCTGCCCGCCGTAGAGCTGCACGGCAGGCGCGTCGCAGTCGATGCGCATCGCGATGCCGCTGTGCGGGGAATACAGGACGGCCGAGCACGCGTGGCCGCGCTCCAGCACCAGGCAATGGTCGTAGCCGCCGGCGATCCGCAGTTGCGGGTCGGCGGCATCCGCGCCGTCCTGCAGCGTTCGCGGCACGCGGAAATCGAACGGCGTGCCGTCCACCGGCTGCACGTGCCCGAGCGGGATCAGCGCGGCGGAGACCGGCAGAAAGCCGACGGCCGGCACCTGCAGCAGCTGCATCGACGCCAACACGGACGGATCGCCGGCGAGATTGAAGTAGGGATGGTGGGTTGGGTTGAACGGCGTCGCGGCATCGCACGTCGCCTCGAACCGCAAAAGCAGCCGCGATCCCGCCACCCGGCAAGTGGCCACGACATCGAGGTTGCCCGGATACCCCTCCTCGCCCGCAGCCGATCGGTAGCCCAGCACCAGCAGGTCGTCGTCGTGCTCGACCAGGCGCCAGATGCGGCGGCCGAAGCCGTGGTGCCCCCCATGCAGGTGATTGCCGCCTTCGTTGGCGGACAGCGCATGGGGCGTGCCGTCCAGGGCGAAGCGCGCCCCGCCGATGCGGTTGCCGTAGCGTCCGACCAGCTGGCCCAGGAACGCCGGATCGCGCTCGTACGCCTGCGCGTCGGGAAGCCCGAGCACGACGTCCACGGGCCCGTCCGCACCCGGCACCTGCAGCCGGGCGAGGATGCCGCCCAGGTCCAGGATCCAGGCACGCACGCCATCGGCGCTGCCGATGCGATGCACATGCACCTCGCGCCCGTCCGCGAGCCTGCCGAACGAGCGGACCGCGTCCGCGCAACTCCCGTGATCTTCCTTCCGGCTGGTCATCGCGCGGCAGCATAGGCGCCGCCGCGGGGCGCAGCCATCCTGCTTCCGGAATGGCGCCCGGCGCGTTTGGAATGGCGATCCCTATATGGGAACGGGTATGGATACACCCCGGAAATTCATTAGAACGGCATGCGTGCCCTGCCTATCCTCGATCCGCACCACCGCGGGGATGGCACGCCAGGCGCCGCATCGCACCGGCGGCCGGCCACGCGGCGGCTCCACCACACCAGTTCCGATCGCGTCCATTCGAAGGCCGGGAGGGTCGAGGTGACGCATGCAGCAGTCGCCATGCCCCGGCGTCCGTCCACGCCACGCGCCATCCGCTGCGTGGACGCGACGTCCCTGATCCC
>JAEXLY010000309.1 GCA_023444765.1 Pseudomonadota bacterium
CCCGCGGGCCGGGGCAGGTCCCGCGTCCGCCTGCGGCCACGGCTGCCGGCGCCGGGCTGGCGCCGCGCGCTCAGTCCGTCGCGACCGCGTGCGCGTGTTCGCGGGTGGCCATGAAACGCACCGCCGGCGAGCGCTCCTCGGCCAGTTGCAGGTTGACCCGGGTGGGGGCGAGGTAGACCAGCTCCCCGGCGGCGTCGATCGCGAGGTTGAGCGCGTGCTTGTCGCGGAACTCCTCCAGTTTCCTCGCGTCGTCGCCCATCACCCATCGCGCCGTCGCCACCTGGACCTGCTCGAAGCTCGCGTCCACGCCGTACTCGTCCTTGAGGCGGTAGGCGACCACGTCGAACTGCAGCACGCCGACCGCGCCCAGGATCAGGTCGTTGCTCATCAGCGGACGGAAGAACTGGGTCGCGCCTTCCTCCGACAGCTGCGCCAGCCCCTTCTGCAGCTGCTTGAGCTTGAGCGGATCGCGCAGGCGCGCACGGCGGAACAGTTCCGGGGCGAAGTTGGGGATGCCGGTAAAGCTCAGCGCTTCTCCCTCGGTGAAGGTGTCGCCGATGGAGATGGTGCCGTGGTTGTGGATGCCGATCACATCCCCGGGCCAGGCTTCCGCCGCGATCTCGCGGTCGGAGGCCATGAACGTCAGCGCATTGGCCAGCTTCACCTCCTTGCCGCTGCGCACGTGGAAGGCCTTCATGCCGGCGCTGAAACGGCCCGAGCACACGCGCATGAACGCCACCCGGTCGCGATGCTGCGGATCCATGTTGGCCTGGCTCTTGAACACGAATCCGGTGAGCTTGTCTTCCTGCGGCGCCACCTCGCGCCCGGTGGTCGCGCGCGGGCGCGGCGACGGCGCGTGCTCGACGAAGAAATCGAGCAGCGGCTGGACGCCGAAGTTGTTGACGCCCGAGCCGAAGAACACCGGCGTCTGCTTGCCGTCGAGATAGGCCTGCTTCTCGAACGCATGGCTGGCGCCCTGCACCAGTTCGAGTTCGTCGCGCAGGCTGGCGAGCATCTGCGCACCGATCGCCTGCTCCAGCCCCGGTGCGTCGAGCGAGGGGAAGATGGTCGAATCCTGGCGGGTGAAGTTGCGACCCGGCTCGTAGAGATGCACCTCGCCGGTCAGCAGGTGGACCACGCCCTTGAGGCGCTGGCCCATGCCGATCGGCCAGGTCACCGGCGCGCACTGGATGCCGAGGACGCTTTCCACCTCGTCCAGCAGCTCGATCGGGTCCTTGCCCTCGCGGTCGAGCTTGTTGATGAAGGTCATGATCGGTGTGTCGCGCATGCGGCACACTTCCATCAGCTTGATGGTGCGCTCCTCGACGCCCTTGGCCACGTCGATCACCATCAGCGCGGAGTCCACGGCGGTCAGCACCCGGTAGGTATCCTCGCCGAAGTCGGCGTGCCCGGGCGTATCGAGCAGGTTGATGATGCGGCCTTCGTAGGGGAACTGCATGACCGAGCTGGTCACCGAGATGCCGCGTTCCTTCTCCAGGGCCATCCAGTCGGAGGTCGCGTGGCGCGAGGTCTTGCGCGACTTGACCGAACCGGCCATCTGGATCGCGCCGCCGAAAAGCAGCAGCTTCTCGGTGAGCGTGGTCTTGCCCGCGTCGGGGTGGGAGATGATGGCGAAGGTGCGCCGGCGGGCGGCTTCGGTGGAGACGTCAGGCATGGCGGGACCCGCCGCGCTGGCGCCGGGAAGAGTGGGGAAAGCCGGAAATTATACGAGCCGGCGGGGGACATGGTGTTTCGCGGCGGCATGGGGGCCGGAAGCCCCGAGCGGTCGTGCCGCGCGCGCACCTGTCCACGTTCCCTGGCCTCCGGCCCGGGCGGTGCCCTGCGGTGATGCCCGGACTGGCCGTAGCGGCGCGGCTCCGCCCGGCCGCGACGTTGCCGCCCTATTCCTGGGGCGCCTCTGCCGCGGGCGCGGGGTCGTCGAAACGCAGGATGCCTCCGGGCCCGAACATCCGGAACGGAACCGAATGCAGGCGCATGCCGCGATTGGCGTGGACGGCGAAGTGCAGGTGCGGGGCCGTGCTCAGGCCGGTGTTGCCGGCGCGTCCGATGACCTGCCCGCGGCGCACCCGCTGGCCGGTGCGGACCAGCACGCCGCCGGTCTGCAGGTGGGCGTACAGCGCCATCGTGCCATCTTCGTGCAGCACCCGGACGAAGTTGGCGCGCGCCAGCAGTGCGGCCTGCGCCTCCCCGGCCACCGCCTCCTCGAAGCGACCCTCGGCCTGCATCACCACGCCGTCGCGCGCGGCCAGCACGGGCGTGCCTTCGGGCGCGGCGAAATCGACGGCGTAGCGGTTTTCCTCATCGCGATGGCTGTAGCCGCCGCCCCAGGCCTGCTGGATGCGCAGCGTCGCCGACGCCAGCGGCCAGGCGTACTCGACATCGCGCGGGCGCGCATTCGGGGTGCCGGGCACGGCGACCACGCGCAGGCGCGGATTGCCCCGGCCGATGCGCGCCAGCAGCGCGGACGAGTGCGGCGGCACCGTCGCGCGTGCGGGCAGCGCGGGTTCGCTGGCGAAGGCGTCCGCACCCTCGGCGTGCAGCATCACCTCGATCGGTCCGGCCAGCAGGTTGTCCACCCAGGCCAGGACCCCGTTGTCCGCCGGCTCCACGCGCAGTCGCGCGACCGCCTCCGGTTCGGCGCGGCCGGGAAGGCGCTCCAGGTTGCCTGCGCCGGGCGATACACCCGGGCGATCGCTGTAATGGATCCGGCCCTGCGCGTCGCTCCAGCGGTACACGCCGGCGGCCTCGACGCCGCCGGCGAGCACCAGCGCCGCCAGGACGGCAGGCGGCAGGCGCCGCTTCACTGCACGCAGGCCGGATCCAGGTCGAGCGCGCGCGCCACGTCACCCAGGTCGAACGCGGCGACCGCGCGATCGCTGTGGACCGCGAACAGGACACCCGAAGGAAACCGCGCGGTAGCGGCTGCATGCAGCGCCACGCCATCGGTCCAGGCCGTATGCCGCCCGCTGAACGTGCCGCGGGCGGCCAGGGTGGTCCGGTCGAAGACGCGGAACACGGTGAGCGGCCGCAACTGGTCGGCGACGATCCAGTAGCCACTGTCGGCGGTGCATGCCCACAGCGCGATGCCCTCGGGTTCGGCGAGGAAGGCGCCGGGCCCCACTCCGCGGCCGGTGAAATGGCCGTCCAGCGTGTATTCCCGCAGCGCCGTGCCGCGTCGCGCATCCTCGTCGGCCACGAGCAGGCGGTCGTGCGCCGGGTCGCCCTGCAGGGATTCGACGATGCGCAGGGCGGTTTCCGGGCTCGTGTCCCCGAACGAGCCGAGCGACCGCACCTGCGGCTGGCCTTGGCCGTCGAGGTCGATGCGGAAGCGGCGCACCCGCTGGTCGAGCTGCGCCAGCGGCGGGACGGTCCGGAAATCGGCCCCGTCCATGAAACTGTCGGTGACGTACACCTGCAGCTGCCCGGGGGCCGGCTCGTACGCCCACACCCCGTAGGGGCTGCGGAGGAGGCCCTCGCCGAAGCTGCCCAGCGGCTCGAAGCCGGGCAGCCCCAGCATCTGCACCCGCCGGTTGTCGCGTTCGGACACCAGCAGCAGGTCGCCGTGGACGAACACGCCATTGGGGCGCAGGAACTCGCCGCCGGCCGAACCGCGCCGGCCGACGCTGCGCAGCTGTTCGCCACTGTCGGCATCGAACACCACCAGCTCGTGGGTGTTCTTGGCGGTGGCGATCAGCCACAGCGCGCCGTCCTCGGTGGGCCAGGTGGCGAGCGAATCGAGCTCGTCGTCGGGGTTGTCCCGGCTGACGTACCGCTCGGGCACGAGGAGGGTGTCGGCCGGCGGCTGCGCCGGCGGGGCGGGGATCGCGGGGACGCGCGGAGTCGCGCAGGCGGCCAGCAGCAGGGCCGCCACGAGGGAAAGGGCAGGGCGCATGGCGCGGATTATCGCCGCAAGTCCCGCCGGATCGGAATATCGCTTTATCGGCATGAAGCGATTGACAAGCCGTGCGGACGCTGGCAACCTGCGGCCATCCATCGAGACCGGCTGAGGGACAGGCCCGAAGACGCCGGGGCAACCTGATGGAGGCGACCGCAAGGTCGGCTCCGTCGCGGTGCCAAGTCCTGCGGGGACCTGTGCGTCCACCGGAAGATGGTTGCGTGGCGCCCTCGACGGGTGGATGCGCATCTGGCCGGCCGTCGCCGGCGTCTTCCGATCCCCGCGAGCCTCGTTGGCCATCCCCTGACCGGATAGCGCCATGAGTCTCGCCCACGCCGCCAACGCCAGTGCCTGCCGCCCGCCCATGGGCGCACCGGCGGGCGCCAGCGTGCCGGCCTCCGAAGCGGGCGGGCCGTGTCGTGGCGAACTGCAGCTGCAACTGCCGCTGCGTCATGCCGGGACGCGGGCGGTTCGCATCGCATGGGAGATCACCGGGCCGGCGGACGCGCCGGTGGTGTTCGTGGCCGGCGGCATCTCGGCGCATCGCCATGTCGCGGCCAACGCCGTGTTCCCGGAAGCCGGCTGGGCCAACGACCTGGTAGGGCCGGGACGCACGCTCGATCCCGCGCGCTGGCGCATCCTCGGCTTCGACTACCTCGGTGCCGACGGCCGCATCGACGCCCCGATCGACACTGCCGACCAGGCCGATGCCGTGGCCGCGCTGCTCGACGTGTTGCGGATCGGGGCCTTGCACGCCTTCATCGGCTATTCCTACGGTGCGCTGGTGGGGCTGCAGTTCGCGATCCGGCATCCGCGCAGGCTGCACAAGCTGGTCGCGGTCAGCGGCGCGCACCGCGCCCATCCCTATGCCGCGGCCTGGCGCGCGCTGCAGCGCAAGGCGGTGGCGCTCGGCCAGCTGCAGTGCGCCGACGTGCAGGGCCTCTCGCTCGCGCGCCAGTTCGCGATGCTCAGCTACCGCACGCCGGAGGAGTTCGAGGAGCGCTTCGATGCGCCACCGGAAGTGGTCAACGGCCGCGTGCGCGTGGCCGCCGAGGACTACCTCGACGCCGCCGGCGCCCGCTTCGTGTCGCGCACCCCGGTCGATGCCTGGCTTCGACTGTCCGAGTCGATCGACCTGCATCGCATCGATCCTGCGCAGGTGCGCGTGCCGACGCTTGTCGTCGCGGTCGAGGGCGACCGGCTGGTGCCGCTGTCGGATTCGGTGGCGCTGGTCGAGGCCCTCGGCACGCCCGGCCAGCTGCGCGTGTTGCGCTCGCCGTACGGCCACGACGCCTTCCTGAAGGAAACCGACCGCATCGACGGCATCCTCGCCGGCGCGCTGCGCAACCCTGGAGAACCCGCATGACCGCCAGTTCCACGCCCGTTGCCGGCCACGAGGCCTGTCGTCCCGCGACCAGCGCCGTGCGCGCCGGCATCGACCGCGATATCGCCTACGGCGCGGTCACGCCGCCGATCGTTCTGTCGAGCAACTTCAGCTTCGACGGCTTCGGCAACAAGCGCGAGTACGACTACACCCGCAGCGGCAACCCCACCCGCGACCTGCTGGGGGAGGCGCTGGCCGAACTCGAGGGCGGCGCCGGTGGCGTGGTCACGGCCACCGGCATGGGCGCGATCACCCTGGTCCTGAATGCGCTGCTGTCGCCCGGCGAGAAGCTGGTGGTGCCGCACGATGCCTATGGCGGCAGCTGGCGTCTGTTCAACGCGCTGGCGAAGAAAGGTCATTTCGAGCTGATCACCGCCGATCTCACCGATCCGCGCTCGCTGGCGGCGGCGCTGGCGCAGTCGCCAGCGCTGGTCCTGATCGAGACGCCGTCCAATCCGCTGCTGCGCGTGACCGACCTGCGCTTCGTGATCGAAGCCGCGCACCGCGCCGGCGCGCTGGCGGTGGTCGACAACACCTTCCTGTCGCCGGCGCTGCAGACTCCGATCGCCTTCGGCGCGGACGTGGTGCTGCATTCGACCACCAAGTACGTCAACGGCCACCGCGACGTGGGCGGTGGCGCGGTGGTGGCCAGGACGCCGGAACTGCACGAGCAGTTCGTCTGGTGGGCCAATGCCCTGGGCATCACCGGCTCGCCGTTCGACAGCTTCCTCACCCTGCGCGGACTGCGCACGCTCGACGCCCGGCTGCGCGTGCACCAGGAGAACGCGCATGCGATCGCCACGCAGCTGGAGGCGCACCCGGCCGTGGCGAAGGTGCATTACCCGGGCCTGGCCTCGAACCCCGGCCACGCGCTGGCGGCCCGGCAGCAGAAGGGCTTCGGCGCGATGCTGTCGCTGGAACTCGACGGCGGCATCGACGCGGTGCGCGCCTTCGTCGACGGCCTGCGCCACTTCACCCTGGCCGAATCGCTGGGCGGGGTCGAAAGCCTGATCGCCCACCCCGCCACCATGACCCACGCCGCCATGACGCCGGAGCAGCGCGCCACCGCCGGAATCGGCGACGGCCTGGTCCGCCTATCGGTCGGGCTGGAGCATGTCGAGGACCTGATCGCCGACCTGTTCCCGGCGCTGGACGCCCTGGCGCCCGCCAAGGCGGAAGCCGCGTAAGTTTTTGCTTGCAGAGGGGACCGAACCGGGGCAAATGCGCCGCCCCGGCCGCGGTCCCTTCGTCTATCGGTTAGGACGTCAGGTTTTCAACCTGAAAAGAGGGGTTCGACTCCCCTAGGGACTGCCACCGGCGACGCCTCCACCATCTCTCCGATCCGCCGCGTAGAGCGAACGCTCCGTCCTCGGATTAACCTTCTGGTAATCACTATGTTCGGATCGCGGCGGTAAGCCCTTCGATTCATGGACTTTTTTCGGACGCACTCAGGAACTATCCACAGAGACTGTGGTTAATTCACTGTGAACGCGGCGCAGAAGCGCCCTCCCCCTCCTGCACCGAGATCGTCATGTTTATCGCCATCGCCCGCCCGGCGGTGGAGCCCCAAGGCCCCGACGCCGTCGCCGTCCCCGGCGCTCCCGCCATCGCCGAACTGTCGCCCCGCGCCCTTCATGCGCGCCTTCTCGAAAACGCCGCCCTGCGCCGCCTGCGCGGGCTGGAACGCCGTCGCGAGCATCGGCTCGACGACGCCGACTACTGGCTTCACGCCGCCCCGATCGCTGTCCGAAAAGCCAGCGCCCTGCGCGAGGAACGCAGCTTCTCGCCCCTGCCCTGAGACCCTTTATCCACCTCAGATAACTTTGTTTGTTATCAGGGGTTGTTCAAATGACCCTTGATGTCCGACAACGACGGTCATGAGCTCAGGCGTCGCGACACATCCCGTCCGAAAGG
>JAEXLY010000037.1 GCA_023444765.1 Pseudomonadota bacterium
CCCGCGGCCTGGCCGGCGCCGGACGAGGAGGCCGCGGAGGCGCCGGGAGGCGGGGGCGTCCGGTCCGCCAGGGACGGCGCGGCGGCCGGGCCCTCCCGCGTCCCGTCTCCCCCGTCTCCCCCGGCACTGCAGGCGCAGAGGGCGATGGCGGCGAGGGCGAGCAGAGTCGGTTGCAGTGAACGCATGGCACGGTCCGGGGCGGGCGAAGCCGCGAGCGTGCCATGCCGGGCGTGAGCAAGGCGGTACGCCCTGCACGCGCCCACCGCCGCACTCAGCCCGGCGGCGTGAAGTGCTTGTGCAGCCCCGCCCAGCAGGCCTGGTAATCGCGCTGGCGATGCCCGGCCTCGACCGCCTGCCGGGTCGGCTTGAGGACCGCACGGGTCTCGAACATGAAGGCCATGGTGCCTTCGATGACATCGGGCTTCGACAGGTCGGCGCTCGAAGCCTTCTCGAAGGTCGCCGCGTCCGGCCCGTGCCCGGTCATGCAGTTGTGCAGCGAACAGCCGCCGGGCGCGAAGCCCTCGGCCTTGGCGTCGTAGGCGCCGTGGATCAGCCCCATGAACTCGCTGGCCACGTTGCGGTGGAACCACGGCGGCCGGAAGGTGTCCTGCTGCACCAGCCAGCGCGGCGGGAAGATCGCCAGGTCCAGGTTGCCCACGCCGGGCGTGTCGGTGGGCGAGGTCAGCACCAGGAAGATGCTGGGATCGGGATGGTCGAAGCTGATCGAGCCGATGGTGTTGAACCGGCGCAGGTCGTACTTGTACGGCGCGTAGTTGCCGTGCCAGCCGACCACGTCCAGCGGCGAATGCGCGATCGGCGCATGCCACAGGTGCCCGTTGAACTTGGCGATCAGCTCGAAGCTGCCGTCCAGGTCCTCCCAGGCCGCCACCGGGGTGAGGAAGTCGCGCGGGTTGGCCAGACCGTTGGAGCCGATCGGCCCGAGGCTCGGCAGGCGCAGCATCGCGCCGAAGTTCTCGCACACGTAGCCGCGCGAAGGGCCATCGGGCAGCTCGACGCGGAAGCGCACGCCGCGCGGCACGACCGCGATCTCCTCCGGCTCCAGCGCCAGTACGCCAAGCTCGGTGGCGATGCGCAGCCGCCCCTGCTGGGGCACGATCAGCAGTTCGCCATCGGCGCTGTAGAAATAGCGGCCGCGCATCGAGGTATTGGCCGCGTAGAGGTGGATGCCCACGCCCGCGTGGGCGTCGCTGCCGCCGTTGCCGGCCACCGTGTACAGACCCTCGACGAAGTCGGTGGGCGCCTCCGGCAGCGGCAGCGGGTTCCAGCGCATCTGGTCGGGCGGGACCGGCGTCTCGCCGAAGCGGTCGTGGAAGCGCGGCTGCGCGAAGGGCTCGAAGCGTCCGTGCATCGCGGCCGGGCGGATCCGGTACAGCCAGCTGCGCCGGTTCTCGCCGCGCGGCGCGGTGAACGCGGTGCCGGTCAGCTGTTCGGCGTACAGGCCATGCGCGACCTTCTGCGGCGAATTGCGCCCGACCGGCAGAGTGCCGGGGATCGCCTCGGTGGCGAACTCGTTGCCGAAGCCGGACATGTAATGGTGGTTGGCGGAATCGTTCATGGCCATGTTCCTTGGCCCCTCTCCCTCCGGGAGAGAGGCTCTGTCTACCCGCCTCTCCCGGTCGGGAGAAGCGCCGCAAGCAACCTACAGCACCCCGCGCTTCATCTGGTCGCGTTCGATGCTCTCGAACAGCGCCTGGAAGTTGCCCTCGCCGAAGCCCTCGTTGCCCTTGCGCTGGATGATCTCGAAGAAGATCGGCCCCAGCGCGTTCTGGGTGAAGATCTGCAGCAGCTTGCGCTGCTTGGTCTCGGGATCGGCATCGATGAGGATGCGGTTGCGGCGCAGCCGGTCCAGGTCCTCGCCGTGGTCGGGGATGCGCTGGTCGACCACGTCGAAGTAGGTGTCGGGCGTGTCGAGGAACTCGACGCCAGCCTCGCGCATCTTCTCCACCGTCTCGTAGATGTCGTCGGTGAAGCAGGCGATGTGCTGGATGCCTTCGCCACGGTACGTGTCCAGGTACTCGTTGATCTGGCTCTTGGGGTCGCTCGACTCGTTGAGCGGGATCCGCACCATGCCGTCGGGCGCGGTCATCGCCTTGGACAGCAGGCCGGTCTTGGCGCCCTTGATGTCGAAGTAGCGTATCTCGCGGAAGTTGAACAGGCGCTCGTAGTAGTCCGACCACTTGGCCATGTTCCCCTGGTAGAGGTTGTGGGTCAGGTGGTCGATGAAGGTCAGGCCGAAGCCCCTGGGCATGAGGTCGGCGCCGGGCAGGATCTCGTAGTCCGGATCGTGGATCGTGCCGTGCGCGTCGTAGCGGTCGACCAGGTAGAGCATGCAGCCGCCGATGCCCTTGATCACCGGCGCGGCGACGGCCTTGCTCAGCTCGTCGGCCGGGTCGAACTCCTCGGCGCCGTTCTTCAGCGCCTGCACGCGCACCCACTCGGCCAGCTTGCTGAAGCGGATCGCGAACCCGCAGGCGCTGGGGCCGTGCTGGGCGGCGAAGCGCGCGGCGAAGGAATCGGGGTCCTCGTTGACCAGGAAGGTGCAGTCGCCCTGGCGGTAGGTGGTGATCGGGCGGGTGCGGTGGCGCGCGACCTGGACGAAGCCGAGCTTGCGGAAGTAGTCGTGCAGCTGGGCGGCCTGCCCGGCGGGCGCGGCATACTCGACGAACTCGAAGCCGTCGATGCCCATCGGGTTCTCGAACGTGGTCACCTGCATGCCGGCCTGGGCCGGGGCGGCGGTTTGTGACTGCGCTGTCATTGTGATAATCCTCTCGCGGGGGGAGGGCACCAGGGCCTGTGGGTCGGTCGCCCATCTTACAGTTTCAGGCGCAACCAACAGCAAGGTGCAGTGCATCATGTCCGACCAGCCCGTCCCGCAGGAACATGCGAACCTCGACCTCGAGCGCTTCCTGCCCTATCGCCTCAGCGTGCTGTCCAACCGCGTGAGCAACGCGATCTCCAGCGAATACCACCGCCGCTTTGGACTGGCGATCACCGAATGGCGGGTCATGGCGGTGCTGGGCCGCTACCCTGGCCTGTCCGCGCGCGAGGTCACCGAGCGCACCGCGATGGACAAGGTGGCGGTGAGCCGGGCGGTGGCGCGGCTGCTGGAGCGCGAACTGGTCCGGCGCGAGATCCACGGCGACGACCGCCGCCGCTCGGTGCTGACGCTGTCGGAAGCCGGATATTCGGTCTACGACGAGGTCGCGCCGATGACCCTGACCTGTGAGCGACACCTGCTCGAACCGCTGTCGGAGGACGAGCGCGAAACACTGTCGCGGCTCATCGACAAGCTCGCCGGCGACGGCATGGACGCGATGGTGCGACACCTCTGATCCGGCGCCCCGGACGCCGCGCGGCAACCGGCGACGGCGGACGGACCGCGCCAGGCTGATCGTCGGCCCGCTGTGCGCGGGGAGATGGAACCACGGCGCCGCGCGCCAGCCCGTCCTTCGGCCTGCCCGTTGCCGACCCGGCACAGACCCGGGAGCCGGTCCGTCCCCTGTGGCCCTGCCCGCCGTCCTCTTCCGGCACGGCGGGACGGCGGCGCCGGTGACAGGAGCCGTCCTGCGGGCCCTACCCCGGCCTGCTGCCCGAACGGTACTCCAGCCCGTGGGCGTTCGGCCCCGACTCGGCGCGCCACAGCAGCCACGAGAACAGCAGCCCCAGCCCCGCGAGCGCGGTGTAGAACCACATGCCCGGCGCGTAACCGGCCGGGTTCTCCGGGCCCGCGGCGAAGGCGGTGTTGAAGCGGCCCACCGCCAGCGGCACCAGCGCCACGCCGACCTGCTGGCACAGGGTCATCATCGAGTAGGCCGCGCCCAGCCGGCTCTCGCGCACGATGTAGGCCACCGACGGCCACATCACCGCCGGGATCAGCGAGAACACGCCGCCCAGCAGCAGCATCACCAGCAGCAGGGTCAGCGGCACCTGGGCGCCGCCGGCGAACGGCAGCGCGATGTCCGGCCCGGGCGGCGCGTAGGTCACCAGCAGGAACAGCGGCAGCATCACCAGCGAGCCGACCGCCATGAACAGCGAGCGCCGCCCCACCCGGTCCACCCACAGCCCGAACAGCGGCGTCACCACGATCGCCGCCACCGGCAGCAGGCTGCTGAGCATGCCGGCGGTGTCGCGCGCCAGGCCGTGCGCCTGCTGGAAGTAGTCGATCGCAAAGGCGCGGAACGGGAACACCGTGGCGTAGAACACCACGCACAGGCCGACGATGTACCAGTACGAAGCGCTGAAGGCGTACATGCCCTTCAGTTCCAGCTTGTCGGTGGCATCGGCCTGGCCGAGGTTCACCCGGCCCTCCAGCCGCGACTCGGTCATCCAGTACAGCATCGCCGCGGTCACGCCGACCGCGGCCACGCCCGTCGCCAGCCACAGCGGATCCTGCCAGTTGGCGTACAGCGGGCTGGCGAACGAGGTGGACCAGTCCGCCGAGGCCGATCCCAGGCGCGCGATCGACAGGTTGATGCCGAAGGCGAAGGAGAGCTCCTTGCCCTTGAACCACTTGGCCAGCACCGCGGTCGCCGCCACGATCAGCGGCTCGGCGCCGATGCCCAGCAGGAAGCGGCCGGCCAGCATCGTCTCGAAGCGCGCGGTCGAGGCCATCAGCGCCGCGGCCGCCAGGCAGATCGCCGCGAACAGCGTGATCGCGCGCTTGGTGCCCCAGCGGTCGATCACGTAGCCGCCCACCAGCAGCACCACAACGGCGGCGACGCTGTAGGCGCTGAAGATCATGCTGATCTGGTCGTAGGTGAAACCCTCCTGCTCGCGCAGCAGGTCCACCACCGGCCCGAAGGCGTCGTAGACGTAGTAGTTGCCGAACATCGCCACGCTGACCAGCACCAGGGCCAGCCAGCGCTGGGCGGGCGAAGGGCGCGGAAGGGTGGACGTGGCGGGATCGGTCATCGGACTTGGCTCGGGTCAGGGATGCGGCGGGAGAGCCCTCGCCTGTGGCGCGGGATGGCAACGGGGGCAAACCACGGCCCTGTCACTCGAGTCCGCGCAGCGGGGGAGAAGTCTTCCTCCACCGCCACGCCAGGCAAACGGGAGCCAGGGAGCCCTCGCCTTCGCTCGGGATGACGCAACGGCCACTGCGCGGGACGCGCAGGGCGTTGCGTCACTTGACCCCGTGCATCAGCCGCTGGATCAGCGGCGCGATCAGGAACAGCACCACGCCCGCGCCCAGCAGCGCCCAGAAGCCGAAGGTGTAGCCGGCATGCGCGGACTGCACGGTCATGCCGCCTTCGCCGCTGACGCTGGAGGCGAAGATGCCCGACAGGTTGTTGCCGATCGCGATCGACAGGAACCAGCCGCCCATCGCCAGGCCCGTCAGCTTGGCCGGGGCCAGCTTGGTGGTCATCGACAGGCCGATCGGCGACAGGCACAGCTCGCCGATCGACTGGATGACGTAGACCATGAACAGCGTCCAGAACGGGATCTTGAGCGTCGCCGGATCGACCAGGCTGGACAGGGCGAACATCAGCAGCAGGAAGGCCAGGCCGTTGAAGATCAGGCCCAGGCCGAACTTGCGCGGGATCGAGGGATTGGCGCTGCCCATCTTCACCCACAGCCAGGCGATGACCGGGGCCAGGGTGATGATGGCGATGGAGTTCACCGACTGGAACCAGCCCACCGGGAAGATCCAGCCCCCCAGATCGCGGTCGACGATGTTCTGCGCCAGGAAGTTGAACGAGCTGCCGGCCTGCTCGAAGAACATCCAGAACAGCACGTTGAAGCCGAAGATGATCAGCATCGCGATCACCATGTCGCGCTGCTTCGAGCCTTCGCGGACACCTTCGATGAGGAGCATGATCGCCGGCACGATGAACAGCGCCAGCAGGATCCAGTTCAGCAGTCCGGCTTCGATGGTGAGCAGGAAGTAGAAGGCCGGGATCGCGACGAACGCGCCGACCACCACCGCCAGCACGCGGCCCATGCCGGGCGCATCCGCTGGCGCCGCGCCGATCCCTTTCAGCTGGGCGCGGCCGAACCAGAACCACAACAGGCTGAACACCATGCCGATGCCCGAGGCGATGAACACCACCTTGTAGGCGGGCATGCCGTCGCTGCCGAACACCTTCTCGGACAGCCAGCCGGTCAGGATGGGCGCGATGAAGGCGCCCATGTTGATGCCCATGTAGAAGATGGTGAAACCCGAGTCCCGGCGCGCATCGCCGGTGGCGTACAGCTTGCCGACCATGGTCGAGATGATCGGCTTGAACAGGCCATTGCCGACGATCACGGTCGCCAGGCCGAGCTTGAGCCAGGCGTCGCTGGGCGTGGTGATCATGAACAGGCCCGCGGCCATGAACACCGCGCCCAGCAGGATGGCGCGCTGGTAGCCGATCAGCTTGTCGGCGACGTAGCCGCCGAAGATCGCCGCTGCGTACACCAGCGCCAGGTAGGCACCGTAGAGCTCGCTGGCCGGTGCTTCGCCCGAGGCGTCGCCCGCGTAGAACTGGGCCACGATGTACAGCACCAGCGCCCAGCGCATGCCGTAGAACGCGAAGCGCTCCCAGAACTCGGTCATGAACAGCATCCACAGCGGACGCGGATGGCCCATGACCTGGGCGAACTCGGGGATGCCGTTGCCGGAGGCAGGCGCTTCCATGCCCGGACCGGCGGGCTCGACGCGGTTTGAACTCATGGAGGGAACTCCGGAGGACTGTGCTGGATCGGACCGTCGCGCCCACCGG
>JAEXLY010000038.1 GCA_023444765.1 Pseudomonadota bacterium
CCGCTCGGCCGCATCGAGCTCCGACTGCGCCCGCGTCGGCCGCTGGCGCCGCAGCAGGTCCGGACGCAGCGGCAACTGCAGCGCGCGCGCCAGGGGCCGGGCCAGCTCCAGCGCCTGGTCGTAGCCACGGCGCCGCAGCCGTTCCCGGTGCAGGGGCACGGGAAGCAGGGCATCGGGCCGGTCCAGTGCGGCGAAGCGCGCGGCCATCGCCTCGGCCAGCAGCCGGCCCGCCGGAAGGTCCCTGTGGAACTTGAATCGCGGCAGCAGGCGATCCAGCGGCGCCGAGTAGCGGAAGGCGGCGTGGGCGGCATCGAGCGGCGGTGCGGCCTGCAGGCAGGAGCCACAGGCCGCTGCCGGAGCCGCCAGCGGCAGGGCGCAGCGTGCGCAGGCGGCGTCGTTCCAGGGTAGGGCTGCGGCGCAGGCTGCGCACAGGTCGTCCCCGGGCGGGCCGGTCTCGTCGCAGGCCAGGCAGCGCGGGGGACACAGCCGCACCCCCAGGCGACGCCACCAGCCGTCAACCTGCGCGGCTCCATTCAGGTTGACAGGCCCCTGCATGCTTTCCAGACTGCCCGGCCTTCGCCCGCCGCGTCTGTCAGGGAACTCCCATGCCTGCCGTCAGCCCGCTCCATTCCGTTCCCGGCCCCGCGCCGATCCGCCACGACTGGACGCTGGAGGAAGTCGAGGCCCTGCTGGACCTGCCATTCACCGAGCTGCTGTTCCGCGCCGCCGAGACCCATCGACGCCACTTCGATCCGTGCGAGGTGCAGGTCAGTACCCTGCTGTCGGTCAAGACCGGCGGCTGCCCGGAGGACTGCGCCTATTGCCCGCAGGCCCAGCGCTACCACACCGGCGTCGAGGCGACCAAGCTGATGTCCACCGACGCGGTGCTGGAGAAGGCGCGCGCGGCCAAGGCCGCCGGCGCTTCGCGCTTCTGCATGGGCGCGGCCTGGCGCTCGCCCAAGGACCGCGACATCCCCAAGGTCGCCGAGATGATCCGCGAGGTGAAGGCCCTGGGCCTGGAAACCTGCGCCACCCTCGGCATGCTCAGCGGCGAACAGGCGCAGGCGCTGCGCGCCGCCGGCCTGGACTATTACAACCACAACATCGACACCGACCCCGGGTTCTACGACGCGGTGATCCGTACCCGCGAGATCCAGGACCGGCTCGACACCCTCGAGCACGTGCGCGAGGCGGGCATGAAGACCTGCTGCGGCGGCATCGTCGGCATGGGCGAGACGCGGAGCCAGCGCGCCGGCTTCCTGCGCACCCTGGCCAACCTGCCCGCGCACCCGGACTCGGTGCCGATCAACCGCCTGGTGCAGGTGGAAGGCACGCCGCTGCACGGCACGGCCGAGCTCGATCCGTTCGAGTTCGTCCGCACCATTGCCGTGGCCCGGCTGCTGATGCCGGCCTCGATGGTGCGGTTGTCGGCCGGGCGCGAGCAGATGTCGGACGAACTGCAGGCGCTGTGCTTCGCCGCCGGGGCCAATTCGATCTTCCACGGCGAGAAGCTGCTGACCACCGGCAACCCGGACGTCGCCCATGACCAGGCCCTGTTCCAGCGGCTGGGCCTGCGCGCCATGCAGGTCGCGGTGGACGCGCCAGGCCACGACCACGGTGGTACCGTACACGCGGACATCTCGGCCGGACCGGGCGCGCATGCCGCCGGCGCCGGACCGGGATCCTGCGCGGCGGGGGGCCGCGTCTGACAGGAAGCACCGCCATGCCGATCGAACGCCCGGACCTGCACGCCCGCGTGGCGGCCTCGCGCACCCAGCGTAGCGCCGGTTCGGCGCGACGCAGCCGCCGCGAAGTGATGCGCCGGGACGGCGCCCGCTGCGAGGTGTCCGACGGCCACGGCGGCAGCCGCAGCCTGCTCAACTTCTGCAGCAACGACTACCTGGGCCTGTCGCAGCACTTCGCGGTGGTGAACGCGCTGCAGGACGCGGCCGCGCGCGATGGCGCCGGCGGCGTCGCCTCGCACCTGGTCTGCGGCCACCACGCCATCCACGGCGCGCTCGAGCGCGAGCTCGCCGACTGGCTGCAGCTGCCGCGCGCGCTGCTGTTCGGCAGCGGCTTCTCCGCCAACCTGGCGGTGATGCAGGCGTTGCTGGGCGACGAGGACGTGTGCGTGCAGGACCGGCTCAACCACGCCAGCCTGATCGACGGCGCGCGCCTGGCGGGCTGCCGCCTGCGCCGCTATCCGCATGTCGACGTCGAGGGCGCGTTGCGCCAGCTGCGCGGCGCGCCGGAAGGCGCGGCGATGCTGGCGACCGATGGCGTGTTCAGCATGGACGGCGACGTCGCACCGCTACGCGAACTGGCCATCGCCGCGCGCGTGCAGCAGGCGCTGCTGTACGTGGACGACGCGCATGGCGTCGGCGTGCTCGGTCCCGACGGCCGCGGCTCGGTGGCGGCGGCCGGCCTGGACGTGGCCGCCGTGCCGCTGCGCTTGGCCACGCTCGGCAAGGCGCTGGGCAGCTGCGGCGCGGTCGTGGCCGGCGATGCCGACCTCGTCGACCACCTGGCCGAGACCGCGCGTCCCTATCTCTACACCACCGCCATGCCGCCGGCGCAGGCCGCGGC
>JAEXLY010000095.1 GCA_023444765.1 Pseudomonadota bacterium
ACCGCGGCCAGGCCGTCGCCCGCGCGCGCTGCGGCCAGCCCGATGCTTACCGTGACCGGCATCGCCTGCGAGGCGGCCGCGGCCGCGCGCAGCATGCGTTCGCAGCGCGTCCGGGCCGGGTCGATGGCCCCCTCTAGCAGCCAGGCGAACTCCTCGCCACCGTAGCGCGCCAGCACGCCTTCGCCGTCCGCCGCCTGCGACAGCGCGCGCGCGACGGCGACCAGCACCTCGTCGCCGGCCACGTGGCCATGGGTATCGTTGACCGCCTTGAAATGGTCGATGTCCAGCAGCGCCAGGCAGCACGGCCGGCCCTCGGCGAGCGCCTCCTCCAGCGCGGCCCCCAGCGCACGCCGGTTGGCTAGGCCGGTCAGCGCGTCCCGGCGGACCTGTTCGTCCAGATGGGCATTGCGCAGCGTCAGTTCCGCATTCAGGTCGCGCAACTGCGCTTCGTACCAGCCGCGTTCCCCGAGCTGGAGCTGCAGTTCCCGGGTCACCCGTCGCAGTTCCATCTGCGCCGACACCTGGCGCGACAGCGCCTCGAGCGCCTGCAGCTGATAGACCGCCAGCCGTCGCGGGGTGCGATCCATCACGCACAGCACGCCGACGGGCAGGCCCCCGGCATCCAGCAGCGGCGCGCCGGCGTAGAAGCGGACGCCCGGCCCGCCGGTGACCACCGGGTTGTCGCGGAAGCGTTCGTCCTCGAGCGTATCGGGCACCACGAACACGCCATGTCCGAGGATGGCGTGGCCACAGAAGGACAGCTCGCGCGGCGTTTCGCTGTCGTCCAGCCCCTGTCGCGCCTTGAACCATTGGCGCCCGGCATCGACCAGCGTGACCGCAGCCATCGGGACGCCGCAGATCGCCGCGGCAATGGCGACCAGATCGTCGAAGGTGGATTCCGGCGCCGTATCGAGAATGGCCAGGCCGCGCAGCGCAGCCAGACGCCGTTCCTCGTTCGCAGGCATGCCGGGTGGTTGCATACGTTACTTCTCCAGGGCCAGCGCGGGAGCCTACGACAGGGCGACGGGAGGCGGCGTACAGACCGGCGGCGTCCGGATCCGGCGCGCGCCGCCGTTACAGTACCGATGCGCATGGAACATCCATGCGCGGCCGCGGTCCAAGGCGCGGTGACAGGGGGGGATGCAGTGCAGGCGGGCAAGCTCCATTGGGTGGTGTCGCTCAACCGGCGCAACAGGTCGGTGTTCTTCGCCATCGGCCTGTTCGTGCTGGGCACGCATCTTGCCTACCTGCAGGCCGGGCCGCTGATGTGGGCGCTGCTGGCGCTGCAACTGCTGGTCTATCCGCAACTGATGTACTGGCGCGCCGCGCGCGCCGCCGACCCTTTGCGCGCGGAAATGCAGAACCTGCTGGTCGACGGCGTGCTGCTGGGCGCGTGGTGCGCGTTGTGGGGGCTGCCGCTGTGGATCAGCTTCATGCTGTTCGTCGGGGTATGCCTCAACGTCGTGATCTTCATGGGCATGCCCGGCCTGTGGAAGGGCATGGCCGCCATGGCCGTGGGCGTCGCGCTGGTCGCGGCCTTGCACGGGATCGAGTTCCAGCCCCACACCGAACTGCACACCTCGCTGCTGTGCATCGCGCTGCTCACCGGATACCTGCTGGTCATCGCAAACGACGCGTACCGGCGCGGCATCAAGCTGCGCGACAGCCGGCGCGAACTGGGCGAGAAACTCCAGGAGATCACCAGCCTGCAGTCGCGGTTGCAGGACAAGGCGCAGCGCGACCCGCTCACCGGCCTGCACAACCGCCGGTTCCTCGACGATGCGCTGGAGCGCGAACTGGCGGCCTGCACGGGCACGGGCGCGCCGTTGGCGCTGGTGCTGATCGATATCGACCGCTTCAAGCGCATCAACGACACCTACGGCCATCCGGCCGGCGACGAGATGATCCGGCGCCTGGCCGACCTGCTGCGCGAGCGCGTGCGCGATGCCGGGCTGATCGCCTGCCGCTACGGCGGCGAGGAGTTCCTGATGATGTTGCCGGACACTCCCGTGTCCGAGGCGATGGACATGGCCGAGGAGCTGCGCGCCACCTTCGAGTCGCTGCAGGTGGTGTCCGGCGGCCGGGTGATGCGCACCACCCTGTCGATCGGCGTGGCGGGTTGCCCGGATCACGCCCGCGACGCGCAGCCGCTGGTACTGCGCGCCGACCAGGCGCTGTACGAGGCCAAGCTGCGCGGCCGCAACCGCGTGGTGCGCGCAGGCAGCACGCCGTCCGCGGTACCGGCGCGGCTCGACCGCGCCTGAAGCGCGCAACTCACGGCACCAGCACCGCGCGCCCCTTGATCCTGCCGGCGTGCAGGCGCTCGTAGACCTCCGGCGCGTCCTCCAGCCGATGGCGCTCGACCAGCGCGTGGATGGCGCCCCGTGCCGCCAGTGCGATCACCTCCATGAGTTCGGTGCGCGTGCCCCAGTACGGCACGCTCACCTCGCAGCCGTAGGGCGGCTGGTTGGCCGCGTAATGCAGCACGCCCCCGCCCAGGCCGATGATGCTGATGCGGCTGTCGCGGCCGGCGACGCTCGCGGCAAGGTCCACCGTGGCCTGCGCGCCGACGATGTCCAGCACCACGCGCGCTCCACGCGGGCCCGTGATCGCACGGATCTGCTCGACGGCGGCCTCGGCATCGCGCGTGTTCACCGTGTGGCGCACGCCCAGTTCGCGGGCATGCGCCAGCTTGTCCTCGTCGATGTCGCAGGCGATCACTTCGGCCGCGCAGGTGGCGTGCAGCAGTTGCACCGCCATGTGGCCCAGCCCGCCGATGCCGATCACCACCACGTGCACGTCCGGTGCCAGCACCGGCAAGGCGCGCTTGATGGCATGGTAGGGCGTGAGCGCGGCGTCGCTCAGCGGTGCGGCTTCGGCGGGGTCGAGCCCGGCCAGCGGCACGAGCAGGCGCGGCGACGGCACCAGCATGTACTCGGCCATGCCGCCATCCAGCCCAAGGCCGCCGCCGTAGGTGGGGATCGCGGCGTGGTTCTCGCAGTAGTTTTCCGCCGACCCCTGGCAGGTGCGGCAGCGCCCGCAGCCCCAGGGGCCGTACACGGCGACCGCGTCGCCCTCCTTCCAGCCGTCCACGCCGCTGCCCAGCGCGGCGATCCAGCCGGCGTTCTCGTGGCCGAGGGTGAAGGGGCCCTCGAAACCCAGGCCCTGTTCGAGGATGTGCAGGTCCGAGTGGCAGACCCCCGCTCCGCCGATCTTCAGCAGTACCTCGCCCGGACCTGGACGCGGCTCGGGCAGGTCGACGACTTCGGCCGGCTGTCCGGCGGCGATGAAGCGGACGGCTTTCATGGCGGCTCCTGGCGGGAACGGAATGCCTACTATGCACCCGCCTGCGACAACGGTCCGCACACGCACGGAAAGTTGCATCGGTATCGACGCTGCGCTGCAGCGGGAGCGCGGCGGCGGCGCACGCCATACTCGCGCCGCGATCGCCGGGGTGCGCTCGCCCGACATCCACCGGAGATCCGCATGAGATATCTCGCGGCCGTGCTCGGCCTGCTGCTGGCTGCCTGCCAGCCCGCTTCGAACGATAGCGCCACCAGCGCCGATCGCAGCCCCGACGCGACCGCGCACGAAGCCGGCGTCGTCGATGGCGCGCATATCGATGCGGTGCTGCGCGGGATCGTCGAGGAGGGCCGTGCCGTCGGCGTCTCTGCGCTGGTCCACGAACGGGGCCGCGAGGCGTACTTCGGCGCCTTCGGCATGGCCGACCGCGAGGCGGGCCGGCCGATGGCGCGCGACACGCTGGCGCAGGTGTATTCGATGACCAAGCCGGTCACCGGGGTGGTACTGATGTCGCTGTACGAGGAAGGCCTGTTCGAGCTCGACGAACCGCTGGCCACCTACCTGCCCGAGTACGCCGCGATGCGGGTGCACGCGGGCGAGGATGCGGACGGCGCGCCCATCCTGGTCGCGCCCGAGCGGCCGATCCTGGTGCGCGACATCCTGCGCCACACCGCGGGCTTCGCCGCGGCGTTCGAGGACACTGCGGTGGCGAAACGCTATCGCGATGCGGACGTGGATTCGCGCGACATCAGCCTGGCCGAGATGTCGCAGCGCCTGGCGGCCGTGCCCCTGGCCTACCAGCCCGGCACGCGCTGGCTGTACGGCATCTCGGTGGACGTGCAGGCACGGCTGGCCGAAGTGCTGGCGGGCAAGCCCTTCGCGCAGCTGGTGCGCGAACGCGTGCTGCAGCCGCTTCGCATGGACGATACCGGCTTCCACGTGCCCGAGGACCGGCGCGGGCGCATGGCCGCGATGTACGAGTACGCCGACGGACGGTTCACCCGGCTGCCCGACGCGCCCGCGCTCGACAACGCCTACCGCCAGTGGACGATGGAGGCGCCGGGGGGATACGGCCTGGTCTCGACGCTCGACGACTACATGCGCTTCGGCCGCATGCTGCTGGACGGCGGCAGCCTCGATGGCGCGCGCGTGCTGGAGGCCGACACCGTGCGGCTGATGGCGACCGACATGCTGCCTGCCGAAGTCACCGACCGTTCGTGGCTGCCGGGCAAGGGACAGGTGGGATTCGGGATCGATTTCGCGGTACGTCATTCGCCGCCGGCCGATGCGGAGGAGGCCTCGGGCGCCATCGGCGAGTTCTTCTGGGACGGCTACGCCAACACGCTGTTCTGGGTCGATCCGGCCAACGGGATCGTGGCGGTCCTGTTCACCCAGTCGATTCCGCCCGGAGGCACCGACCTGCACAAGCGCTTCCGCGATGCGGTCTATCGCAGCCTGCCCGACGCCTCGGCGGCCGACCGGGCGGCGGCGACACCCTAGCCGCGCGAGCGCCGCCGATGCGCGTTGTCGATCCGCGTTGTCGATCCACGACGCGCCGGCTCGTCGTCTGGGCGTGTCCCCGCAACCGAGGCATCGCATGATCCAGCCGCGTTCTGGCAGCTGCCATTGCGGCAGGGTCGCCTTCCGCTGCGAGGTCGACCTGGCGCCGTCCGGGCAGCGCTCGCCGCAGCCGCGACCCGGCCCGTGGTACGCGTCGACCCTGCGCTGCAACTGCAGCTACTGCCGTAAGACGCGCATCTGGAAGGCGCACGTGCCGGCGGAGGCGTTCGCGCTGCGCACCGACGCGTCCGCGCTGGGCCGCTACCGTTTCGGCGAGTGCGCGATCGAGCACTGCTTCTGCCCGGAGTGCGGGGTGAACACCTTCAGCCGCGCCGACTTCGAGGCGATGGGCGGGCCCTTCGTATGCGTCAACCTCGCCTGCCTGGACGATGCCACGCCAGCCGAGCTGGCCGCGGCGCCGGTGCGCTACGAAGACGGCGCCGGCGACGACTGGGATTCGCCGCCGGCGGTCACGTCCCATCTCTAGCCTGCTCTCGGGACGCGCCTGCGACCGCGCGCGTCGGCCGGTTCCCAGGAGAGTCCCGGCGCGCCGCGTGACGCGCCCCGTTTAACGCCCGGGCGGTGCTTTCTTCACGGGATTCTTCCGGTACGGCGCTAGCGTGGGGCTCCCGCCGCATGGAGGACCGTGGATGACGCATTCGCTCTACGCCCAGGACGAGGCCGGCAACCGCCACAAGGTGATCCAGCGCCTGGAGGCACCTGAAGGGGACAAGGACGCGCCCGACCACGGCGGGGCCCGCTTCGTGTACACGCTCTCCGACGGTACGCCGGTGCGGCGGGTGGACAACGACACGTTCCAGATCGTCAGCACCGGCGCGTACATCACGGCCGTGCAGGAATGACCCGCCGGCGGCGCACGGCGCCGCCTAGATCGTGATCGCCTGGCTCAGTTCGCACCAGCCCGGCGGCGTCGGCCAGTCGGCGTCGAGGTTGCCTTCGATCACGCGCCGCAGGTCGCGGCGGTCGATCTGCGGCGCCACGCCATGCAGCAGCGCCAGCGCGTATTCGCGCAGTACGCGCCCGCGCGGAATCACCGCCCAGGTGATGCATTCCGGGATCTCGGACGGCGCTTCGAGGATGCGCAGGTCCTCGTCCTCGCGCGGGCCCACGGCCATTTCGGCCAGCAGGCCGGCACCCAGTCCGGCGCGCACATAGGTCTTGATCAGGTTCGCGTCGCGGGCGGTCATCGCGATCTGCGGCTCCACCCCGGCGGCGGCGAAGGCGCGCCGCATCGACGAGTCGCCACGGGTGGAGGACTCGTAGCTGATCAGCGGATGGGTGGCGACTTCGGCCAGCGTGGGCGCGCGGTCGAGTGCGGCCAGCGGGTGTGAGGCCGGGACGAGCAGCACCCGGCGCCAGCGGTACAGCGGCACCGGCAGTCCACCAACGGGCGTGCTGCCGGCGGTGCTGATCAGGGCCAGGTCGGCACCGTCGTGGAGCTGCTGCAGGACCTCGGCATCGCTGCCGGCCTGCAGGTCCACGTCCACCCGGGGGAACTCGCGGCGGATCGCGGCGATCACGGGCGGCAGCACGTAGCGGGCCTGGGTGTGGGTGGTGGCCAGCAGCAGGCGGCCGCTGTATTCGCCGCGCTCGTTGGCCGCGTAACTGCGGATGTTGGCGGCCTCGGCGAGGATCCGGCGGGCGTGCTCCAGCACCCGTTCGCCCGCCGGGGCAATGGCATCGAGACTGCGGCCCTTGCGCACGAACAGCTGGAAACCCAGCTCGTCCTCCAGTTGCTTGAGCTGCTTGGACAGGCCGGGCTGGGTGGCATGCACGCGCTCGGCGGCGAGGGTGATGTTGAGCCCGGAGTCGGCGATCGCGACCAGATAGCGCAGCTGGGTGAGGGTCATGGCCGGCGTCCGCGCGGCCTGGTTTCGGCCGCAACATTATCCTTTCATCATGATGGAAAGATGGATTGACGGAGCATAGTCGGGCCGCCGGAAGCTGTCCACGCCGCATGTCGACAGGCTTATGCCGTGTGGGCATAAGCGCACTACGCGTCGCCATTTCCGCAGGCTGCCCGGCAGTCGCTAGCGTCGGCCCATTCCATGCCGCCCGCCAAGATGCCCGACGCCGCTGCCCCCGACAGGTTGTTCCCGCTGTTTGCCGATCTGCGCGGCCGCGCCGTGCTGGTCGTCGGCGGCGGGGCCGTGGCCGCGCGCAAGGTCGAGGCCCTGGCCGGGACCGGGGCGCGGATCCGGGTGGGCGCACCGTCGCTGGACGCCCCCCTGGCAGCCCTGGCGGCCACGGGCGGCATCGAGCATCTCCCCGGCCGTTTCGAGGAACGCTGGCTGGACGGCGCCTGGCTGGCCATCGCCGCCACCGACGATGCGCAGGTGAACCGGGCCGTCGCCGAGGCGGGCGACGCGCGCGGGATCTGGGTGAACGTGGTCGATGACGCGGCGCTGGCGCGCGTCCACCTGCCCGCCCGGGTCGAGCGCGGGCCGCTGCAGATCGCCATTTCCAGCGGCGGTGGCGCGCCGATGCTGGCGCGGCTGGTGCGCGAGCGGCTGGAGGCGCAGTTCGACGCCTCGTTCGGCGCGCT
>JAEXLY010000012.1 GCA_023444765.1 Pseudomonadota bacterium
CGGCCGGCCCTTCGCCGGGGGCCGCGAACGCGGCCGCCAGCGGATGGCCGGCATCGCGCTCCAGCGCGGCCGCCACGGCCAGGGCCGCTGTCGGATCGAATCCGCCGAAGGTGTCGACCGAGGCCAGGGCCGGGCGGTCGTCGGTGAGCGTGCCGGTCTTGTCGAACACGATGTCGGTGGCCGTCGCCAGCGTCTCCAGCGCATCCGCACGTGTGGCCAGCATCCCTGCACGCGCAAGGCTGCCGTGGGCGGCGGCCAGCGCGGTGGGCACCGCCAGCGACAGCGCGCAGGGGCAGCTGATCACGAGCAGGGCCAGGGTGACCTCGAACGCACGCGAGGGGTCGTAAAGGCGCCAGCCGATGTAGACCAGCACCGCCACGAACAGCAGCGAAGCCACGAAACGGCTGCCGATGTCGTCGGCCAGGCGCGCCAGGCGCGGACGGTGCGACTGGGCGTCCTCCACCAGCCGGGTGAGCTGGGACAGCCGCGTCTCCGGCCCGGTACAGCTGACCCGGATGCGCGCGGGGGCCTCGCGGCCCACGGTCCCGGCAAAGACCGCGTCGCCCGGCGCCTTGCGCACCGCGCCGGATTCGCCCGTGAGCAGCGACTCCTCGAACCAGGCGTCCGCGTCGAGCAGCACGCCGTCCGCCGGTACTGCGTCCCCTACCGCGATGCAGGCGACGTCGCCGCTGCGCAGGTCGGCCAGCGGCACCGATTCGCGGCTGCCGTCGGCGCGCTCGCGCGTGGCGAAGGCAGGCCGGGCGCGGGCCAGCGCATCGACCTGCGCGCTGGCGACGTTGCGCGCGCGCTGTTCGAGCATGCGCGCGGCCAGCAGCAGGAAGACGAACATCACCGCGGCGTCGTACCAGACGTGCGGGCCGCCGCGGACGGTCTCGAACAGGCTGGCGAAGTAGGCCAGCAGGGTGGAGGTGGCGATCAGCGTGTCCATGCCGACGTGGCGCGCGCGCAGTTCGCGCCACATGCCCGACAGGAACGGCCAGCCCGAGTAGAACACCACCGGCGTGGACAGCAGGAAGGTCAGCCAGCGGAAGAAGTCGCGCGTGGCCGCGGGCATGGTGCTGTCGAAATCGAGGTACAGCGCCTCGGCCATCATCATGGCCTGGAACATGCCGATGCCGGCGATGCCCAGGCGCAGCAACCAGCGGTTGCGCTCGGCGGTGCGGGCGCGCTCGCGCGCATCGCCGCCGGCCAGCCAGGGCCGGTAGCCCAGCGACACCAGCCGGTCGAGCACGCGCGACAGCGGCGTGCGCGCGGGGTCCCAGTCGATGCGGATGCGGCCGGTGACCGCGTTGGCCGTGACCTCGGCCACGCCGTCCTCGCGCACCAGGGCGTTCTGGATCAGCCAGGCGCAGGCCGCGCAGCGCATGCCATCGGTGAGCAGGGTGATGCGGCGGCCACCCGGCACGGCGTGGGCGTGTTCGCGCAGCAGGTCTTCACGGTCCCAGGCCGACAGGTCGACCGCCTCGGTGCCCACGCGCCCGGCGCTGGCGGTGCGCAGGCGGTAGTAGTCGCCGAGATCGGCGTCGCGGATCCAGCGGGCGGCCGAGGCGCAGCCGTCGCAACAGTAGGCGTGGCCGGCGTCGTCGACGGCGCGCCCGCGCGGTTCGTCCGGCAGCGCTTCGCCGCAGTGGTGGCAGGCGGTCCCCGCCACGGAACGGCGCTATTGCGCCAGCGACGGGGCCAGGCGCGTCGCCAGCTGCTGCCGCGGCAGGCGCCCGTGCAGGCGCCAGGCGCCGTCGCCCGGCGCCAGTTCCACGATCCAGTCGTGGTCGTGGTCGAGCTCGCGCTGCAGGCGCCAGCCGGTATCGCTGGGCGGCAGCTCCAGCGACAGGTCTTCGCTGCCGCGGCTGGGGTGCTGCAGCACCAGGCGCAGCGGTGCGGCACGATCGAATTCGCCGGTGGCCGGAATCACCTCCAGTACCCCCTCGTCGGCGCGCAGCACCGCGCTCAGGCCCAGGGTGCGCGCCTGCGCGTCCGGGGCGAGGTCGGCGGTCTGGATCTGGGACACGCGGCGCACGTCGTCGCTGACCACGTCGGTGCCGCCGCTGCGCGTGGCGATGATCACCAGGCTCACGCCCGCCACCACCGAGAGCAGCGGCAGGCCGATCACCAGCCACATGATCGGCGTCTTCCAGAACGGTTGCTTGTGTTTGTCCATCACATGGGTCCGAAAAAGCTGCTGTCGACGGTCTTGCGGCTGGCGCCATCATCGCTTTCGACGATGAAGCGCACGTCGTTGCGCCCGCTTGCGCCGTCGCGCGCGATGAGCACCACCGGCACCGACACCACAGCCTCGGCCCGCGCCCTGACCACGGCGGTCTCGTCCCGCAGCTCGATGCCAGGCGCCCCGGACTCGAGGGTGATGCGGAAGCTGCGGTCGCGGTCGCTCTTGTTCACCAGCTTGAGCGTGTAGTCGTTCTCGATCGCCCCCCCGGCCGTCTCCCGGTAGAGCGCGTTGCGGTCGCGCAGGGCCTCGACGATCAGGTCGCTGCGCGTGCCCACCCCCACCGCCCAGGCGGCGATCAGGCCCGCCAGCAGGGCGCCGTAGACGAGGATGCGCGGACGCATCACGCGCGTGCCCTTGCCGTCGATCGCGTTCTGCGTCGAGTAGCGGATCAGCCCCTTGGGATAACCCATCTTGGTCATCACGTCGTCGCAGGCGTCGATGCAGGCGCCGCAGGCGATGCACTCGTACTGCAGGCCGTTGCGGATGTCGATGCCGGTGGGGCAGACCTGCACGCAGATGGTGCAGTCGATGCAGTCGCCCAGTTCCTCGAACTCGAACTTGGGCAACGGCTGCACCTCGCCCATGTCGCCGTCCCAGGTGATCGTGCCCTTGGCGTGCGCGGCCTGGGTGGCGGCGGAAGGATGCTTGCCGGCGCGGAACACGTAGTCGTAGGCGGTGCGCGGGTCGAGCAGGCCGCGGGCGCGCTCGAACACGCTGGGCAGGCCGCGCTTGCGCGGGCCGCGCGGTTCGCCGCGCATCGGGTCATAGGCGATGATCAGGGTGTTGCGGTCGAACATCGCGCTCTGGAAGCGCGCGTAGGGGCACATGTACTTGCACACCTGCTCTCGCAGGAAACCGGCGTTGCCCCAGGTGGCGAAACCGTAGAACAGCACCCAGAACGTCTCCCAGCCGCCCCAGGACAGGGTGGCCAGGCGCGCGCCCAGGTCCATGATCGGAGTGAAGAAGCCGACGAAGGTGAACCCCGTCCACAGCGCGAACACCGCCCACAGCGCGTGCTTGGCGCCCTTGCGCAGGATCTTCTCGCGGGTCCAGGGGCCGGCGTCGAGCTTCATCCGCTTCGGCCGGTCGCCCTCGGTCCAGCGCTCCATCCACAGGAACACCTCGGTCCACACCGTCTGCGGGCAGGCGTAGCCGCAGAACAGTCGTCCGGCCAGGGCGGTGAAGAAGAACAGCGCCAGCGCCGCGATGATCAGCAGCAGCGCCAGGAACAGGAAGTCCTGCGGCCAGAAGGTCAGTCCGAATACGTGGAACTTGCGCGCCGGCAGGTCGAACAGCACCGCCTGGCGGCCGTCCCAGCGCAGCCAGGGGAACAGGTAGAACATGCCCAGCAGCCAGACCACCGCGGCCACGCGCAGGCGGTTGAGCGGGCCCGAGACGTCGCGCGGATAGACCTTGCGTTCCTTGACATACAGCGAGCCGCCGTCGTCGACGACGTCGATGGGGATGTTGCGGCTCATCGCGGCCGTCCTGCCGGGCAGGGGAGGGAGGGGGGCTTGTGGCTGCGCAATGTCATCGGGCTGGGCTCCACCGGATCGCGGTCACGGCGTGGCTGTGGCGGCGCCGGCGAACCGGACCCCGCCAGTATGGGGATCGTCCGGACCGGCCAAAGCGACAGAATGTCCCAGGGGGCCGGCCCGGCCCGAACACGAGGGCAGCGCCGCGCTCAGTCCGGCGGCAGTGCCCGGTTGAAGCGGCTGGCGGGGCGCAGCAGGATCCAGGTGAACAGGCTGGACGCTGCCGTGGCCGCCCAGAACATGAAGAAACCGAGCGTGTACCCCAGCTCCCGGGTCATCGGCAGCTCCGGGAACGTCATGTCGCGCAGTGCGATCGGGTCGATGAAGGCGAAGAACACCATCGTGCACACGCCCGCGGCGAAGAAGCTCGGCCACAGGATCGCGCCGACCCGCTGCGCCATGGGGCGCGGCGGGTGGTCGAAGCGCGGCTGCGTGAAGTCGGTCATTGCCGTCCTGAAGGAGGGTCCGTCCGGTCGGAGTTTGACAAAGACCACACGTAGGCCGCCACCAGGCGTCCGCGCGTCTCGCCCAGCAGCTCGCGGTGGGGCGGCATGACGCCGTGGCGGCCCTCGATGATCGTGGCGCGGATGCTGTCGAGCGTGTTGGGGTAGAGCGTGTTGCGCACGGTCAGGTTGGGGGCGCCGAGGTCCTGGTTGCCCTTGCCCTCGGGCCCGTGGCAGGCCACGCACAGGCTGTCGAAGTACTTCTTGCCGCGGGCGGCCATGAAGTCGTTGCGCAGCGTGGCCTCGATGTCCTCCGACCGCAGCGCACGCACGTAAGTGGCGGTCTGGGTAATGGCGACATCGCCGCCGATGCCCTCGAGCACGGTACCCAGCGGCGGCATGATGCCCTGGCGGCCGTCGAGCACCGACTGCAGGATCTGCTCCGGCTCGCCGCCCCAGTTCCAGGTGGCATCGGTCAGGTTGGGATAGCCCGCGGCGCCCTGGGCGGAGGAGCCGTGGCAGGCCGCGCAGGTGTTGGCGAAGATCGAACGGCCCAGCTCCATCGCCGTCGGGTCGGCGGCCAGCGCGGCGAAGGGCTGGTCGGCATAGACGCCGAAGGTCTCCTCCAGCAGCCGGTCGTGGCGTGCCTTGTCCGCCTCGTGCGCCTTGGCCGAGGTCCAGCCCGAGGTTCCGGCGAAGTTGCCCAGGCCCGGATACCAGATCAGGTAGCCGATACCGAAGATGATGGTCAGGTAGAAGCCGTTGATCCACCAGCGCGGCAGGGGCTTGTTGTACTCGGTGATGTTGCCGTCCCAGA
>JAEXLY010000124.1 GCA_023444765.1 Pseudomonadota bacterium
CCGCGGGCTCCCCCCGCCCCCCCCCCCCCCGCCGGGCGCGCTGAGGCCCGTCAGGTCGCCGCCTACCAGCGCCCGTGACAGCCAAATCCGGTGCCGCGTCCTACAATCCGCCCCATGCCTGACCCCACCGCCACCGCCCGTGTCGCCGAGCTGCGCGCGCGCATCGAAGACGCCAATCATCGCTACTACGTCCTCGACGATCCCTCGATCCCGGACGCCGACTACGACGCGCTGATGCGCGAGCTCGAGGCGCTGGAGCAGGCACATCCGGAGCTGGCCAGCGATGACTCGCCGACCCGCACCGTCGGCACCCGTCCCGACGGCGGCTTCCCCGAGGTGGACCATGTCATCCCGATGCTCTCGCTCGCCAATGCCTTCGAGAGCGCGGGCGTGGCCGACGATGCCGATGACCGCGTGCGCTACGCCGAGGTCGCCGATTTCGAGCGCCGCATCGAGCAGAAGCTGGGCATCGCCGCGCCCGTGTTCTCGGTCGAACCCAAGCTCGACGGCCTGGCGATCAGCCTGCGCTACGAGGACGGCGTGTTCGTGCAGGGCGCGACGCGCGGCGACGGTGCCACCGGCGAGAACGTCACCGCCAACCTGCGCCAGGTGCGCGCGGTGCCGCTGCGCCTGCGCGCTGGCGACGCGCCGCCGCCTGCGGTGCTGGAGGTGCGCGGCGAGATCTACATGCCGCGCAAGGCCTTCGCCGAATGGAATGCGAAGGCGCTGGAGCGCAACGAGAAGCTGCTGGCGAACCCGCGCAATGGCGCGGCCGGTTCGCTGCGCCAGCTCGATCCCGCGGTCACGCGGCGCCGGCCGCTGGCCTTCTTCGCCTACGGCGTGGGCGAGGTGCGCGGGCTGGAGCTGCCCGAGACGCATTCGCAGACCCTGGCCCTGCTGCGTGGCTTCGGCTTTCCGGTCGCGCCCGAGGTCGACACCGCCAAGGGCTTCGATGGCCTGCTGGCCTACTTCCGCCGCATCGGCCGGCAACGCGATACGCTGCCGTACGACATCGACGGCGTGGTCTACAAGCTCGACGATTACGACCAGCAGCGCGAGATGGGCTTCGTCTCGCGCGCGCCGCGCTGGGCGCTGGCGCACAAGTTCCCGGCGCAGGAGCAGGCCACGGTGTTGCGGGCGATCGAAGTGCAGGTCGGCCGCACCGGCGCGATCACGCCGGTGGCGCGGCTGGAGCCGGTGCAGGTCGCCGGCGTCACCGTCACCAACGCGACGCTGCACAATGCCGACCAGATCGCGCGGCTCGACGCGCGCGAGGGCGACACGGTGATCGTGCGCCGCGCCGGAGACGTGATCCCCGAGATCGTGCGGGTGATCGAGGAACGCCGCCCGGCGGGCGCCGTGCCCTGGAACATGCCGTCGCAGTGCCCGGTCTGCGGCTCGGAACTGGTGCGAGAGGAGGGCGCGGCGGCCTGGCGTTGCAGCGGCGGGCTGTCCTGCCCGGCGCAGCGCAAGGAGGCGGTGCGCCATTTCGCCTCGCGCCGGGCGATGGACATCGAGGGCCTGGGCGACCGCCAGGCCGAGGCGCTGGTGGAATTCGGCTTCGTGCATTCGCCGGCCGACCTGTACGCGCTCACGGTCGAGGACCTGGTGCGGATGAAGACCGCGCTCGACGCCGGCACGACTGCCGACCTGTTCACGGCCGTGGCCGACAGCCGCGGCGCGTTGGCGCTCGATATCGCGGGGCAGAAGGCCCTTGCCGACGAGGCGCTGGAGTGGAAGGACGCCGGGTTCCTGCGCAAGCACCTTGCCGTCGACGTGTCCGGCAAGCTGGCCACGCGCTGGGCCGAGAACCTCGTCGCCGGAATCGAGGCCAGCAAGCGCACGACACTGCCGCGGTTCCTGTTCGCGCTCGGCATCCCGCACCTCGGCGAAACCACGGCCAGGTCGCTGGCTGCCTGGCTGGGCACGCTGGACTTCGTGCGCACCACGCCGGCGGTGCTGCTGCAGGCGTTGCCGGACATCGGCTCGGAGGTCGCACGCTCGATCGCGACCTTCTTCGAGCAGCCGGGCAATGCGGTCGTGGTCGATGCGCTGCTCACGGCCGGGATCACGTTCACCGACGAGGCGGCGCCTTCCGCCGCGCTGCGCGAACGCCTGGGCCTGGCCCACCTGCTCGGCACGCTGCCGGTCGACAAGCTCGGCGGCAAGAGCGCCGAGCGCCTGGCCGGGACCTACGGCACGCTCGACGCGCTGCTGCGCGCCAATGCCAGCGGCTGGACGGGCGCGGGCGCTTCGAGTGCGGGCGCGGAGAACCTGGCCGCCTACCTCGCCGACCAGGACGCGCTGGCCGGACTGCACGCCGCCGATGCCGCGATGCGCCGCCTGCTGGACGCCGCGCCGGCCAGGGCCGAACGCGCGGCCGGGCCGCTAGAAGGCAAGACCGTGGTGCTGACCGGCAGCCTGTCGGCGATGACCCGCGACGAGGCCGGCGGGAAACTCGAGGCGCTGGGCGCCAAGGTCACCGGCAGCGTGTCGAAGAAGACGCACCTGGTGGTGGCCGGCGAAGCCGCGGGCTCCAAGCTCGCGAAGGCGCAGGAGCTGGGCATCGAAGTCTGGGACGAGGCGCAGCTGCTGGACTTCCTCGGAAAGCATTCGTGAGTGCGGCGGTGGCGTTGCGGCCGTTGCGGGCGGGCGAGCTGCCGCGCCTGCTCGACATGCTGCGCGGCTTCTACGCCGAGGACCGCATTCCGCTCGACGAGGCCCGCGTGCGACGCGGCATCGACCGGCTGCTGGCCGATCCTTCGCTCAGCGCGCTGCTGTTCGCCGAAGTCGACAGCGCGTGCGTCGGCTATCTCATCCTCGGCTGGTGCTTCAGCATCGAACAGGGCGGCCGCCACGTGCTGGTCGACGAGCTGTATCTGGCACCGGCCGCGCGAGGCCGGGGGCTGGGCGGCGCGCTGCTCGCGGCGGCCTGCGACTGGGCGCGCGGGCATGGTGCGGCGGTCGCCCGGCTGGAAGTGAACCGCCACAACGCGCGCGCCAGGGCGCTCTACCTGCGGCAGGGCTTCCGCGACGACCAGCGCGACATCCTCACCCGGGTGTTGGCTGAGGCAGCGGCATGAACCACGAGGCCCTGCGCCTGCGCGCCCGTCTCAACCGGCTGGTGCGCGAGTTCTTCGACGCACGCGGCGTGCTGGAGGTCGAGACGCCCGTGTTGTCTCGCGCCGGCAATACCGATCCCAACATCGCCTCGTTCCGTCTGGAGTTCTCCGGCCGGACCGATGGCGGCCCGCGCACCCGCTGGCTCCGCACCTCGGCCGAGTTCCCGATGAAGCGGCTGCTCGCCGAAGGCCTCGGCGACTGCTACGAGCTGGGCCGCGTGTTCCGCGACGGCGAGGCGGGCGGGCGCCACAACCCCGAGTTCACCATGCTCGAGTGGTACCGCGTCGGCTGGACGCTGGAGCCACTGATCGACGAGACCGCGATGCTGGTGCAGGCTGCGCTGGGCCTGGTCGGGCGCGAGGCGAGCTTGCGCAAGGCCTCGTTCCGCGATGTGTATCGCGAGGCGCTGGGCATCGACCCGATGACGGCTTCCATCGAGGAACTGCGCGCCGCCTTCGCGGGCGACATCGACCCCGAAGGCCTCACCCGCGACGACTGGCTCGACCTGCTGATGACCCACCGTATCCAGCCGGCATTTCCCGACGGCCAGTTGCTGGCGATGTACGACTACCCGGCCACGCAATGCGCACTAGCGAAAGTGGCCCGGCGCGACGGCGTGGATGTGGCCGAACGCTTCGAGCTCTACCTCGGCCCGCTGGAGCTGGCCAACGGCTACCACGAGCTCACCGACGCGACCGAGCAGCGCGCCCGCTTCGAACGCGACCACCAGGTCCGTGCCGGCCGTGGGCTGGTAAGGCCACCGATCGACCAGGCGCTGCTCGCGGCCCTGGCCGCCGGCATGCCCGATTGCGCCGGCGTCGCACTGGGCGTGGACCGCCTGCTGATGGCCATGCTGGGCACCGGCGGGATCGCCGACGTGCTGGCCTACGACTTCAACCGCGCCTGAGCCGGCACCGGCCGGCGCGTAGAATGGCGCGATGACCGACAGCATCGACTACGCCCGCTACGACCGCGTCCGCCCGATCCGCTGGACCGGGGAGTCCCTGGAACTGCTGGACCAGCGCAAGCTGCCGTTCGTCGTGGAATACCTTTCCTGTCGCAGCAGCGACGAGGTGGCAACCGCCATCCGCGAACTGGCGGTGCGCGGCGCCCCGGCCATCGGCATCTCCGCGGCATGGGGCGCGGTGCTGGCGGCGCGCGTTGTGGAGTCGGTCGATGCATCCGCAGCGGCGCAGGCGCTGGAGCCGGCGCTGCAGCGGCTCAATGCCGCGCGACCGACCGCGGTCAACCTGGCCTGGGCGCTGGCGCGCATGCGGGCCGCGCTGGTGCGCGCGCAGGCGGGCGAGGGCATGGACTGGCGCGCAGCGCTCGAAGCCGAGGCGCGGGCGATCGAGACCGAAGACCTGGCCGCCAACCACGCCATGGGAACGCTCGGCGCCGCGCTGATCCCCCCCGGCAGCGGCGTGCTCACCCATTGCAACACCGGTTCGCTGGCCACCGCCGGCTTCGGCACCGCGCTCGGCGTCATCCGCGCGGGCGTGGCGGAAGGCCGCATCGGCAAGGTCTTCGCCGGGGAGACGCGGCCCTGGCAGCAGGGCGCGCGCCTGACCGCCTGGGAACTGCTGCAGGACGGGATCCCGGCCACGCTGATCGCCGACTCGGCCGCCGCCCACCTGATGAAGACCGGCGCAGTGCAGTGGGTGGTCGTCGGGGCCGACCGCATCTGCGCCAACGGCGACACCGCCAACAAGATCGGCACCTACCAGCTGGCCATCGCCGCGCGCCACCACGGCGCGAAGTTCATGGTGGTGGCGCCGTCCTCGACGGTCGACATGGAGACCGCCTCGGGCGATCTGATCGAGATCGAGGAGCGCGATCCGACCGAACTGCTGGGCATCGGCGGCACCCGCACCGTCGCCGACGGCGTGCCGGCGTGGAACCCGGTGTTCGACGTGACCCCCGCCGCGCTGATCGATGCCATCGTGACCGAGAAGGGGGTCGTCGAGCATCCGGACACCGCGTCCATGCGGGCACTGTTCGGCGCCTGAGCACCGGCGCCGCCCGCTGCCCCGGAAACCGCGCCTGATGCCGCTGCAAGTGATTGTTTTTCCGGCGTTATTGGCTGGAGAAAAATGCGCCGTCGTGGTAGCATTCCGGTACTGATCCGGCGGGGCCAAACGGCTCCGCCGCCACGTTTCCGGGCCGCTGCGTTTGCAGCCGAGGGGAAGCCCGGCTCCACAGGACGCAAAGCAATCCGATGACCGATCTCGCGCAGGAAATCATCCCGGTCAACCTCGAAGACGAAATGCGGCGCAGTTACCTCGATTACGCGATGAGCGTGATCGTGGGCCGCGCGTTGCCGGACGTCCGCGACGGCCTCAAGCCCGTGCACCGCCGCGTGCTGCACGCGATGAACGAACTGGGTGCGCACAGCAACAAGCCGTACTACAAGTCGGCGCGAATCGTCGGTGACGTGATCGGCAAGTACCACCCGCACGGCGACCAGTCGGTGTACGACACCCTGGTGCGCATGGCGCAACCGTTCTCGCTGCGCTACATGCTGGTCGACGGGCAGGGCAACTTCGGCTCGGTCGACGGCGACTCCGCCGCGGCCATGCGTTACACCGAGGCGCGCATGGCGCGCATCACCCACGAACTGATGGCGGACATCGACAAGGAAACCGTCGATTTCCAACCCAACTACGACGAGAAGGAACTCGAGCCGTCGGTGATGCCGACGCGCTTCCCGAACCTGCTGGTCAATGGTTCGGCGGGCATCGCGGTCGGCATGGCCACCAACATCCCGCCGCACAACCTGTCCGAGGTCGTCGATGCGCTGATCGCGCTGATCGACAACCCCGGGATCGACATCGACGGCCTGATGGAATACATCCCGGGCCCGGATTTCCCCACCGGCGGCATCATCAACGGCGTCGGCGGCATCCACCTGGCCTACCGCACCGGCCGCGGCCGCGTGCGCATCCGCGCCAAGTGCGACGTGGAAGTGGCCGACAACGGCCGCGAATCGATCATCGTCACCGAGATCCCCTACCAGGTGAACAAGGCGCGGCTGATCGAGAAGATCGCCGAGCTGGTGAAGGAGAAGAAGCTCGAGGGCATCAGCGAGCTGCGCGACGAGTCCGACAAGGACGGCATGCGCATCTACATCGAGATCAAGCGCGGCGACTCGGCCGAGGTGGTGCTCAACAACCTCTACGCCCAGACCCAGCTCGAGTCGGTGTTCGGCATCAACATGGTGGCGCTGGTGGACGGCCGCCCGCAGCTGCTCAACCTGCGCCAGATCCTTGAGGCCTTCGTCCGCCACCGCCGCGAGGTGGTCACGCGCAGGACGATCTTCGAGCTGCGCAAGGCGCGCAACCGCGCCCACATCCTCGAAGGCCTGACGGTCGCGCTCGCCAACATCGACGAGATGATCGAGCTGATCAAGACCTCCGAGAACCCGGCGGTGGCCAAGGAGCGCATGCTCGCGCGCGTCTGGCAGCCGGGCCTGGTCGGCGCGCTGCTCGAGGCGGCCGGCGCCGAGGCATCGCGCCCCGAGGACCTTCCCAGGGGCGTTGGCCTGCTGGCGGACGGATACCAGCTCACCGAGACCCAGGCCCAGCAGATCCTGGAGATGCGCCTGCACCGCCTGACCGGCCTGGAGCAGGAGAAGCTCACCGAGGAGTACCGCCAGCTGCTGGACACCATCCGCGGCCTGATCGAGATCCTCGAGGATCCGGAAGTCCTGCTCGAGGTGATCCGCACCGAGCTGCGCAACCTCAAGGAAGAATTCGGCGACGCGCGCCGCAGCGAGATCCGCGCCAGCGAGGAGGACCTCGACATCCTCGACCTGATCGCGCCAGAGGACGTGGTGGTCACGCTCTCGCACGCCGGCTACGCCAAGCGCCAGCCGGCGACCGCCTACCGCGCGCAGAAGCGCGGCGGGCGGGGACGCAATGCGGCGGCGACCAAGGACGAGGACTTCATCGACCAGTTGTGGCTGGTCAATACCCACGACACCCTGCTGACCTTCACCAGCGCCGGGCGCGTGTTCTGGCTGCCGGTCCACCAGCTGCCGGACGCCGGTCCGAACGCGCGCGGCCGCCCGATCATCAACTGGATCGCGCTGGAGGAAGGCGAGAAGGTGCAGGCGGTGGTTCCGGTGCGCGAGTACGAGGCCGACAAGTTCGTGTTCTTCGCCACCCGCAACGGCACGGTCAAGAAGACCCCGCTGACCGAGTTCGCCTATCGCCTTGCGCGCGGCAAGATCGCGATCAACCTCGACGAGGGCGACGCGCTGGTCAATGCCGAGCTCACCGACGGCAGCCGCGACATCATGCTGTTCGCCAGCAACGGCAAGGCGGTGCGCTTCGACGAAGGTTCGGTGCGCGCCATGGGCCGCACCGCGACCGGCGTGCGCGGCATTCGCCTGGCCGACGGCGAGTGCGTGTGCAGCCTGGTGGTGGTCGATGGCGATGGCGACATCCTCACCGCCAGCGAGCGCGGCTACGGCAAGCGCACCTCTCTGGAGGAGTATCCGAAGAAGGGTCGCGGCACTCAGGGCGTGATCGCGCTGCAGACCACCGCCCGCAACGGCAAGCTGGTCGGGGCGATCCAGCTCTCGGACCAGCACGAGGTGCTGCTCATCTCGGACGGCGGCACGCTGGTGCGCACGCGCGCCTCGGAGATCTCCCAGGTCGGGCGGAACACCCAGGGCGTGACCCTGATCCGGCTGGGCGAGGGCGAGACGCTGCAGGCGATCGAGCGCGTCGATGCCTCGCTCGACGAGCAGGACGAGGTCGTGCCGGCATCGGTTCCGGGCGAGGCCGAGGGCAGTGGACCGCGTCCGGACGCGTGATGCCGCGCCGGTCGTCCACGCGGCAGATGAGAAGAAGCCCGCCATCCGGCGGGCTTTTTCGTTCTCTCGTACCGGTTCTGCGGGTGTACCTGCCCACGGACCGTGCCTGGCGCACCTTCGCTACGGATGCGATCCGGTCCGGATCCGCTCTTCGCGTCGGTCGACGTGCCATGCGTCCGGAGCAGGCGCGCAGCGGACCAGGGGACGGCCGCGCGGCCGGGAGGAAGGTCGCCCGGCCGGGATCTCCCGTGGCACCGGGCTCGTCTCCAAGAGGGAGGGACATCGTTCCGTTGCGCCCGGACCCATGGAACCGCCGGGCAGGGTGGAGCGTCGGTCCGTACATCGCGCCGTGGTGCCGGATGCGCCAGGACCCGCGGGGACGATGCGCCTCTTGCCGGGAGGGCGACCACGCCGGTGGCGTCCCCGGGCGCTGACTATACTTTCCGCCTGAACGAAGGAGCGGGCCATGGGGAGTGCACGGTACGGCGGGCTGTGGGGGAAGGACGCGGGACGCAGCCTGCTGCTGCTTGGAGTGTTGCTGCTGGCCCTGGCGGGCTGCAGCCGCAACGAGACCGGGCAACTGCCGGCCGTCAGCGGCGAGGCGATCCAGGCCCAGCGCCAGCAGATCGAAGGGTTCGGACTGGTGCGCGCATGGCCCGACCAGACCGGCGAGGGACTCGCCATCGCGCTCGAGTTCTCGCAGCCGCTGGTGGGGACGCAGGACTTCGACCGGCTGGTCACCTTCGCCGAGCCCATCGCCGAGCCCAGCGGCTGGGCCCTGGACGGTTCGGGCACCGTCCTGCGCTATCCGCACGTCAAGCCCGACCAGCACTACACCGTGCGCATCGCCAGCGATCTGACCGCGGCCGATGGCAGTACCTTGCCCGTCGCGCTGGAAGAGAAGGTCTATACCGGGGAACTGGAGCCGGTGGTCGGCTTCGCCTCGCAGGGCAGCGTCCTGCCGGCGAAGGAATCGCGAGGCCTGCCGGTGGTCTCGGTCAACGTGGCCGAGGTGGACGTGGAGTTCCTGCGCGTGCGCGAGGGCTCGCTGCCGAAGTTCTTCACCGAGTACCAGCGCGGTGGACGGCGCGGAAGCTGGGAGCTCGACAGCCAGTGGAACGAACGCTCGCCGCTTTCGACGCTGGCGGATCCCGTGTACGTCAACCGTTTCGTGCTCGGGGGCGAGCGCAACGAGCGCGTGCTGACCTACCTGCCGCTGCAGGATATCGAGGAGCTGCAGCAGCCGGGTCTGTACTTCGCGGTGATGAAGCGCACCGGCTCGTTCCAGGACCAGTTCGAGACCGCGTACTTCACCGTCAGCGACATGGGACTGCACGCGCGGGCCTACAAGGACAGGCTGTTCGTGCACGCGGCCTCGCTGCGCGATGGCGCGGCCATCGCCAACGCCGAGTTGCGCGTGCTGGACGCGCGAGGCGAGACGATCTACCGGGCCCGGACCGACGGCAACGGCAATGCCCTGGCCGACTACACCCTCGATGCCGGCCATGTGCTGGTGGCCAGCCGCGGCAACGACGTGGCCATGCTGCCCTTCAACCAGCCCGCGCTGGATCTGTCCGAGTTCGCGGTCGCCGGACGCCCGTCGGCCTGGTTCGACGTGTTCGCCTGGTCGGGGCGCGACCTCTACCGGCCTGGCGAGACCGTGCGCGTGTCGGCTCTGTTGCGCGACCATGACGGCCGCCCGGTTCCCGCGAAGGACGGCAAGGCGCAAACGCTGTTCCTGCGCCTGAAACAGCCCGACGGCAAGCCGTTCTTCGAAACGCGGCTGCAGGCGGGGCCGCTGGGCTACTACAGCTTCGAGAAGGAGATCCCGGGCGACGCGCCGACCGGCCGCTGGCAGGTCGAGTTCCGCACCGATCCCTCCAGCCGCGAGGCCGTGCAGGGCATGACCCTGCGCATCGAGGAGTTCCTGCCCGAGCGCATGAAGCTCGACCTCGATGCCGCGGCGGCCGTGCTGCGTCCGGGCCAGCCCCTCGGGCTGCAGGCCACCGGGGCCTATCTGTACGGCGCGCCCGCATCTGGCAACCGCTTCACCGCGAAGCTGGCGGTGGCGGTCGAACAACACCCGCTCGACGGCATGCCCGGGTGGTTCTTCGGCGATCCCACGCTGCAGTTGCCGAAGGAGGCCCGCGACGTGGTGGACGCGACGCTGGACGAGCGCGGCCGGCTGGAGCAGGACATCGCCCTGCCCGAGGAAGTCAAGGCCACCACGCCGGTCGCGGTGGTGGTGTCGGGAAGCCTGTTCGAAAGTGGCGGGCGCAGCGTGAACCGCACGCTCAAGCGCGTGCTGTGGCCGGCGCAGGCGCTGGTGGGCGTGCGCCCGCTGTTCGACGACGCGGAGGGCGCGGACGCCAACAGCACGCCGCGCTTCGAGCTGACGCGCGTGGACAGCGAGGGCAAGCCGCGGCCGCTCGCGGGCCTGCAGGTGACCCTGGTGCGCGAGCATCGCGACTACCACTGGCGCCACGACGCCGAGGGCGGCTGGGAATACGAGTACGCCAGCCGCTTCGAGAATGTGGACACGCGCAGCGTCGATGCCGGCGCGACCGCCGCGCGGTTCGACTTCCCGGTCGAATGGGGCGAGTACCGGATCGACGTGCTCGATCCGGAAACGAAGCTGGTCACGCGCTATCCCTTCCGCGCGGGCTGGAGCTGGGGCGATGGCAACCGCGGACTCGATGCGCGCCCGGACAAGGTCAAGCTCGCGCTGGACCGGACCGCCTACCGCGCCGGCGACCGGATGACGGTGACCGTGACCCCCCCGCACCCGGGCAAGGGCCTGCTGATGGTCGAGAGCGACCGCATGCTCTACGTGCAGGAGATCGAGGCAAAGGCCGGGAGCCGCTTCGAGGTCCCCGTGACGGAAGACTGGGAGCGGCACGATGTGTATGTGACCGCCCTGGTGTTCCGCGGCGGCAGCGCCACCAGCAAGGTCACGCCGGCGCGCGCGGTAGGCGTGGCGCATGTGCCCATGGACCGACGCGACCGGCGGGTCGCGGTGGGGTTGAAGGTGCCCGATCGCATCCGCCCAGAGGGACCGGTGCAGATGGTGCTCAGCGCACCGCAGCTGGCGGGCAAGGAGGCGTACGCCACGGTGTCGGCGGTCGATGTCGGCATCCTCAACATCACCCGCTATCCGGTGCCGGACGCGCGTGCGCACTTCTTCGCCCAGCGCCGGCTCGGGGTGGATGCCTGGGACGTGTACGGACGGGTGATCGAAAGTTTCGAAGGCGGCACCGCGCGCCTGCGCTTCGGCGGCGACATGCCGCTGGCGGCATTGCCGCAGGCCCGCCGCCCCACAGCCCGGGTACAGACGGTGGACCTGTTCAGTGGACCGGTGAAGCTGGATTCGGGCGGCAACGCGCGGATCACGCTGCAGGTGCCCGATTTCAACGGCACGCTGCGGGTGGCGGCGCTGGTGTATGCGGGCGAGAGCTACGGCAGCCGCGCGGTGGAAACCGTCGCGCGTGCGCCGGTCGTGGCCGAAGCCAGCATGCCGCGGGTGATGGCACCGGGCGACCGCGCGACCGTGACCCTGGACCTGACCAACTTCACCGGAAGGCCCGGCCGGTTCGAGGTGCGCGTGGAGGGTATCGGTCCGCTCGAAGTCGAGGATGGTGCGCGCAGCGTCGAGCTTGCCGCCGATGGCAAGACCACGCTGAGCTTCCCGCTGGCTGCGCGCACCGGCTACGAGATCGCGAAGGTGCGGGTACGGGTCGACGGCAACGGTGCACGCGTCGACCGCCGCTACGACCTGCCGGTCCGGCCGGCCTGGCCCTCCGTGCTGCGTTCAAGCACGCGGGTGCTGGCGTCGCCCGCGCCGGTGGCGCTGGATGCGTCGGTCGCGCAGGGGCTGATGGCCGGTTCGGTGCGGGCGCAGTTCACGGTCAGTGCGCTGCCGCCGATTCCGTTCGCCAGTGCGATCCGCGGCGCGCTCGACTATCCCTACGGATGCGCCGAGCAGACCACCAGCAAGGGCTACGCCGCGCTGCAGCTGGACGAGGCGACGGCGGCCATGCTGGGCCTGCGCGACGTGGATGCGTCCAGG
The DNA here is from genome assembly GCA_023444765.1 of Pseudomonadota bacterium. Classification (GTDB taxonomy): domain Bacteria; phylum Pseudomonadota; class Gammaproteobacteria; order Xanthomonadales; family Xanthomonadaceae; genus Luteimonas. Next base: position 12,009 of record JAEXLY010000124.1, read on the forward strand.
CGGCGCCAGTACGTCGAGGGTGCGTTCGGCCGGCTGGCGGCGATGCAGGTGCGTTCGGGCCACTTCTCGATGTGGGGCAGCGACGGCTACGTCAATCCGGCGCTGACGCCGTACATCGTCGAGTTCCTGCTCGATGCGCGCGACGCCGGCTTCAACGTGCCCGGGCAGTTGCTGCAGAAGGCGCTCGAACGGCTGGGCGAGGACCTGCTGTCGGGCGGTGAGCAGTTCTACGGACAGGACCACCGCCAGCACCTGCGCTTCGCCTACCAGGCGCACGCGGGCTATGTGCTGGCGCGGGTCAACCGCGCGCCGCTGGGGACGCTTCGCGCGCTGTACGACAACGAACGCGGGCGCTCGATCACGGCACTGCCGCTGGTGCACCTGGGACTGGCGTTGTCGCTGCAGGGGGACAAGGTGCGTGGCGGCAAGGCGATCGAGGAGGCATTCGCCAGGCCGGGCGAGCGGCCCCGCTATCTCTGGGACTACGGCAGCGAACTGCGCGACCGCGCGCTGATGATCGCGCTCACCCATGAGCGCGGGCTGGCCCGTGCCGAATGGGACGCCAAGGCCATCGACCTCGGCCGCGAACTCGACGCCCGCCGCGGCGGTGGACGGCTGTACCTGAGCACGCAGGAGCAGATCGCGCTGGCGCGGCTGGGCAAGGCGCTTGCGTCGGCGCGCGGCAAGGAGGTCTCTGGCACCCTCACCGAGGGCGGGGTCGCCCAGGAGGTCGCCGCCGCCCGCATCGTGGGACGCAGCTACGACGCCGACACGCTGGCCAAGGGCGTGCGCTTCGATCCGGTCGGCGATCCGCCGCTGTTCGTGAACATCGACGTGGCCGGCGTTCCGGTCGCGGCGCCGGAAGCCGACGAGCGGCGGATGCGCATCCAGCGTTCGCTGTACACGACCGACGGCAAGCCGTGGACGCCGGGCCCGCTGAAGGAGGGCGACGCCCTGATCGTCGCGCTCGCGCTGACGTCCGACCTGGCGATGCGCGACGCCCTGGTGACCGACCTGCTGCCGGCCGGGCTGGAGATCGAGAATTTCAACCTCGGCGACGCCAAGCAGTGGGCGGACGTGGTGGTGGGCGGCATCGCGATCAGCGACCGGGCCAGCGCCGCCACGGTGCGCCACGAAGAGTTCCGCGACGACCGCTACGTGGCGGCGCTCGACCTCCACCGTGGCGGCACCGCGCGCCTGTTCTACCTGGTGCGCGCAGTGACTCCCGGCACCTATACCGTCCCGCCGCCGCTGGTCGAGGACATGTACCGTCCCGACATCCGCGGGGTGGGCAGGGCGGTCCCGGGAACGATCACGGTGGTGCCGCCGTGAGCGCGGATCGGACGGGCGGCCGGCGCGCCGGAGGCCGGAAGGACCTGGCAAGCTCCCGGCGCCCGCAGTGATGGGCCCCTCCGTGCCGGCGCGACGTGCGGCCTGCCGCGGCCCCGGCCTTGTGCCGGCGGCCCGCGCGGCCCCCCCCCCCGCCGTGGCGGTCTCGCCAGCCGCGCGGAGCTGGTGT
>JAEXLY010000021.1 GCA_023444765.1 Pseudomonadota bacterium
CCCGGGGGGCCGCTTTTTTTTCTCTAGCGGGACACACCCCCGGAGGTTCCGGGCGCGGGACCACGCGCCGGTGCCGGCGCTCGCGCCCGCGTGGTACGCGACGGGGAAATTGACAGATTTCTCGCACGCGTGTTAAGCAACAGGTCATGGGGGAAAACTCGGCGATGCACCGCCACCGGCTCCCGGCCGGTGCGCCATGCACTCGCCCTCGCACATATCCGGGGGAAAGAAATCCATGGCCGCAGTCCACAGCCGCACCAACAGCAGGCGTGCAACCACGCTCTCCGTCGCCATCGCGCTTGCACTGGCAGGGACTGCCGCCGCCCAGGACACAGCTCCGGCGGCGGGTGACGGCGAAGCGACACGCACGCTGGATCGCATCAGCGTCACCGGCTCGCGCATCAAGCGCACCGACATCGAAGCGGCGCTGCCGGTCACGGTGATCCAGAAGGAGCAGATCGAGGCACAGGGCATTTCCTCGGCCGAGCAGTTGCTGCAGTACATGAACATCGCAGGCAATGGTTCGGACAACCTCGCGGCCAACTCGGGCATTGCCCCGGCCGACCTGCGCGGCAACAACGGCGTGTCGGGCGCCAATCTCCGCGGCCAGGGCGCGGATGCCACCCTGGTGCTGCTCAACGGCCGGCGCGTGGCCACGCACGGGCTCCGCGGCACGGCGGTCGATCTGAACTCGATCCCGTTCGCCGCCATCGACCGCGTCGAGGTGTTGCGCGACGGCGCCTCGGCCGTCTACGGCACCGACGCCATCGGCGGCGTCATCAACTTCATCACCCGTACCGACTACCAGGGCGCCCAGGCATCGGCATTCGTGGACGTGACCGAGGAGGGCGGCGGCAACATCTACCGCACCGATCTCCTGGTGGGCGGCGGTGACCTGGACCGGGACCGCTGGAACGCCTTCCTCAGCGTCGGCGCGAAGAAGAACGACGTGTTGCGCGGCGATGCCCGCGACTTCTCCAACAGCTTCCAGCCCGAACGCGGACTCTCGCCCGATACCCGGGGCGCTCCGTTCGCAACGATCTTCAACCTGGCCGGCGGCATGACCGGCACCAGCCTGACCGCGCCCGATGGCGCCACTGTCAACGGCGTCAACGTCCTCGACCTGCCCGGCGGCCCCGGCTGCGAGGCGGGGGGCGACAACATGGGCCCCTACGACCACCGGCTGTGGGCCACCACCGCCGCCAACGTCGCCTCGCGCTATGGCTGCGCGTGGGACTACCCGGCGGCCGCGGTCATGCAGCAGCCGCTGGAAACGCTGCAGGCGATCGGCCGCGCGACCTTCCGCATCGACGATTCGCACCAGGCCTATGTCGAGTTCATGGGGTCGAACGCGAAAGCCGACCGCATCTTCGAGCCCAACCAGATTTCCTCCTCGGCCCTCGAGACAGCGGTGTTCAACCCCACCACCTGGTACCCGCTCAACGACCGCACGCGCGCCACCTACGACATGGTCTACGGGGCGATGGCCGACTACTTCGGCGACGATGCGCTGTCCTATGGCGCGCCGATCGCCTATCGCTGGCGTTGCATGGAGTGCGGCCCGCGCCAGATCCGGACCACGACCAAGGCCTTCCGCCTCATGACCGGGCTGGACGGGACGGTCGGCGGCTGGGACTACAGCCTGGGGCTGTCGCGCGCGTCCAGCGAATCCGAATCGGAGCTGGGTACCGGCTACCACTACGTCCAGGGCCTGCAGGCCGCGTTTGCAGGTGGCCTGCTCAATCCGTTCCTGATGCCGGGGCAACAGCAGAGCCCGGAAGCGATCGCCGCGCTCGATGCCGCCTCGGCGCAAGGCGTCGTGCTGTACGGTGGCAAATCGACAGTGACCACGTTCGATGCCGTGTTTTCCGGCAGCATCGGCCAGTTGCGTGGCGGCGACCTGCAGATCGCGGCCGGCATCGACCTGCGTCGCGAAACCTTCGAGTTCAACGGCGACCGTCGCGCAGCGGAGACGCGTCCTGCCATCTTCAACGCGCCCTTCGACGACGCCAACGCGCTCCCAGAAGCCACACGCGACGTCAAGGCGGTCTTCACCGAGATCCACCTGCCGTTCTTCGAGCGTTTCGAGGCCACGCTGGCGGGCCGCTACGACCATTACACCGGCTTTGGCGGTACCGCGAATCCCAAGGTGTCGTTCAAATGGCAGCCGCTGGATTCGCTGGCCATCCGTGGCGCCTACAGCACCGGTTTCAAGGTCCCCGAGTTCAGCAAGCTCTTCAGCGGCATCACCGAAAGCCAGAACAACGCGCTGGATCTCGCCGACCCCGCCACGTGCCCCGGCGGAGTGGTGGACGTGAGCCGTCCCGGCTGCGAGCAGATCGACCCGGACATCCTTACCGGCGGCAACCCCAACCTCGCCCCCGAAGAGTCGCGGCAGAAGAGCCTGGGCTTCGTGCTCGCACCGGCGGACTGGTTCAACATGAGCCTGGACTGGTGGGAGATCGAGCGCATCAACACGATCCGCACCGGCCCCGACCTCGACATCCTGCGCGAGTACTACGACCTCTACAGCGACAACTGGATCCGCGACGCGAGCGGCGAGGTAAGGCTGATCGACCGCCGCTTCGTCAACTCCGGCGGCACCGTGATGAGCGGCATCGAACTCGACCTCAACTTCCGGGGCGAGCTCGCCGGCGGCGACTGGAACGTGAACCTCAACGGCAGCTACCTGGACAACTACCAGGACAAGCTGTTCGAGTTCATGCCGTACTCGGAGAACAAGGTCGGCGAGTACATCCGCTACTGGAGCCTGCCGTTGCGCTGGAAGCACACGCTGGGCTTCGCCTGGTCGCGCGGGGACTGGTCGCACAGCCTGACCCAGGTCTATCGCCATGGATACAGGGACGAGGAACCCACCAGCGTCTCGACCGGCCACTACATCCCTTCGCAGTGGGATCCGGACGTCGACCGCTACATCACCTACAACTACAGCACCACCTACAGCGGCTTCGATGCGCTGCGCCTGACCTTCGGCATCAAGAACCTCCTGGACGAGGATCCGCCCTTCACCGCGCACAAGAACGACTGGGCCAGCGGCGCCGGCTGGGAGCCGCGCATTGCCGACCCGCGTGGCCGCGCGTACACGCTGATGGTCCAGTACGACTTCCGGTGAGGACGCGGATGGCGGATGCACCGCACGGACGGACGGCCGCAGGCCCGTTGATCGCCTGCCTGGCCGGGCTGGCCTGCCTGTTCGCGGCGGGCGTCTGCGTTGCCGCGGAGCCCCCGGCGGACGTACCGGACACGGCAGACCTGGCCGCCGCCTTCGACGAAGCCTTCGAGCGCTACCGGCCGCCGGGCCTGGCAGTCGGCGTGGTGTTGGACGGAGAGGTGGTGTTCACCAGGACCCGTGGCGAACTCGCGGCCGGTGGCGGGCCGGAGGTGGACCGGGACACGCTGTTCAAGATCGCCTCCAACAGCAAGGCGATGACCGCGGCGGTACTCGCCAGGCTGGTGGACCAGGGCAAGCTGGCCTGGACCGATCCGGTGGTCAGGCATCTGCCGGATTTCCGGATGCACGACGACTGGGTCACGCGCGAGATGCAGGTGCGAGACCTCCTGATCCACAACAGCGGCCTTGGTGCCGGCGCGGGCGACCTCATGCTCTGGCCCGGGCCCAACCTGTTCACCCGCGCCGACGTCATCCACGGGCTGCGCTACCTGCGACCGGTCTACAGTTTCCGGTCGCGCTATGCCTACGACAACACCCTCTACATCGTGGCCGGGGAAGTCGCCGCAGCCGCGGGCGGCGCGCCGTTCGACGAACTCCTCCGTCGCGAACTGTTCGAGCCGCTCGGCATGCGGCGATGCCAGGCGGGCCGCTGGGACCGCGACGCCGTCGGCAACGTGGCGCAGCCTCACGCGCGCGACGCGGACGGGCGTCAGGTGGTGACGGGCGCCGACGGGGAGGTCATCGAAGACCTGCCCATGCTCGCCGCCGGCGGGATCCGCTGCAGCCTCGACGACATGCTGCGCTGGGCCGCGATGTGGCTGGCACCCGAACGCCATGGCGTGGACGCATCCGGGCGCCCCTGGCTGTCGCCAACGCAGCGTGAAGAGGTCTGGAAGGCGCACATGCCGATGCCGCTCACCACCCGCATGCGCGAGTGGGACGACAGCCACTTCTCAGCCTACGGTTACGGCTGGCGGCTCACCGACGTCGACGGCACCTGGAAGGTCTCCCATACCGGCACGCTGTCAGGGATGTACTCGGCCCTGACGCTGCTGCCGCAGAAGGGCGTGGGCATCGTGCTGCTGGCCAACGGCAACATGGAGGAGCTGCGGACAGTGTTGAGCCAGGTCCTGGTCAAGCGCTTCACCAGGCCGGCCGACCGCACGCTCGAAGTCGCGCACTACGCCGGGTTGCTGGCAGCGCCCGCGTCCGCGACCCGGGAGCCGGCGCCTGTGGTGAGTGGAAAGGTCCGCGTGCCTGCGGCTCCGGATGATCGCGGGCTGGTCACAGGCCGCTATGCCGACCCATGGTTCGGCGAAGTCGCGCTCTGCGGGGCGGGCGAGGGCGTGGAGTTCCGGGCGTCGAAGTCGCCGCGTCTGCGCGGCGCCGTCCTGCGCAGCGGAGAGCGCCTGCTCATCGACTGGCACGATCCGGGAGTGGACGCCGAGGCCTGGCTGTCGATCGAACGCGACGGCGCCCGGGTACGGATGACTTTGGCCAAGGTGGACCCCGATGCGGACTTCAGCTACGACTACGAGGATCTCGCCTTCGAGCGCATCGGCGACTGCCCCGCGCCCTGAACCCGGCGTCGCGGCTGCGCTGGTGGCCTTGCTGCTGTGCAGCGCCTGCGGTTCGGCGCCCACGACCACGCGGGGCGCGCCTGCGCCTGCGGCCGCATTGCCCGAGCAGCTCCCGACACCGGAGGCGGTGGGCATGATGGACATCGCGGCGCTGGTGCCGGACATGGACCTCGACATCCGTTACGCCGGTCCGCGCAACTTCACCGGGCGGCAGGTGGACGGTTACGAGGCCGCGAAGTGCTATCTGCTGCGGCCCGCCGCCGAGGCGCTGCGGGAGGTGGAGATGGACCTGCGTCGGCGCGGCCAGCGCCTGCGCATCTTCGACTGCTACCGGCCGGCACGCGCGGTGCGTGAGTTCGTGCGCTGGGCCGCCGACCAGAGCGACCAGTCGACCAAGTCCGAGTACTACCCGGTGCTGGAGAAGGCCAGCCTGGTGCCCGGTTACATCGCCGAGCGCTCGGGCCACAGTCGCGGCGCGACCGTGGACCTCGCGCTGCTGGACTGCACCGGTGGCGGGTGCCAGCCGCTCGACATGGGCACGGCATTCGACTTCTTCGACCCGCGCGCAAACACCGACCACCCCGGGATCAGCGCGCAGCAGCGGCACAACCGCACGCAGTTGCGCGACGCCATGGCGCGCCACGGCTTCGAGAACTATGCGATGGAGTGGTGGCACTACAGCCTGCGGATGGACCCACCCGCGGAGGTTTTCCACGACGTACCGGTGAGGTAACCACCGGCCGGCTGCACTCAGCCGATCTTCTTGAACGTATTGGTATTGCCGAGCTTCTCGATCTTGCCGCCGGCCTTGCGGAACGCGGTCAGATGGTCCTCGATCTGCTCACGGGTGAGAGAGGCGGCCTGCTTGCCGCCGGACTTGCCGGACTTGCGAAGGACGGTGTTGTTGGTCTTGGGCGCCATCAGGGTCTTTGGTTGCGGATGGTGGCGTCACCATATCGTGATCCGTGTAAAATTTCGTCAAGTGGCGCGCTAACGGAAGCAAAAGCCGGCGATATTCCGCCATCTGCGGAGAACATGCAGGCAATGCGCTAGTTCGGCCCGGGAGCGGCCGCGGCACGCCCGCCCACGCCAGGGCTGCACGGCTGCCCATCACCCTGGCGACGCCAGAGCCTTCCAGGACCTTGAATGCCGCTGCCGCGAGCCCGGGCACGCCCGCCACGGCGTCACGCGCCACGACCACCTCGAATTCCCTGGAGTTGGCGTCGATCGCGGTCGCGAGTACGCAGCCTTCCAGCGCCATCCCGGTGAGCACCAGGCGGCGCACCCCCAGCTTGGCCAGCAGCACCGCCAGCGGCGTGGAAAGGAATGCCGAATGCTTGGGCTTGAGGACGTAGTGGTCGCGCGGACCCGGGTCGAGGCACGCGACGATCTTTCCGGGCGCGCCTCCGGCGTGCATGGACATGGCGACCTGGTCGCGGAACTCCGAGTGCCAGCGGGCGAAATTGTCGTTGGCGAACACCACCGGCCACTGCCGCTCATGGAAGCCGTGACGCAGGGACTGGATGCGGCGCGCCGCCCTGACCGCCGCCGGGGCGACGCGCCGGGCGCCCGGGAAATCCAGCAGGCTGACCATGTCGATCACCAGCAGTGCAGCCGGCGCGGAGCCATCCTGCATTTCAGTCGGGCTTCTTCGCGGGAATGAAGGGCGATACCGGGTCGCTCGCCGGGAAGGTTTCCTCCAGCGCCTCGTCCTGGTTCTCGTTCGCGCGTTCCTTTCGCTCGCGGCGCTCGCGGGACGACTCCCCGGATGGCGGGGACTGCGGTGGATCCTTGCGGTCCTTGGTCATGGTGGCTGTCTCATGGGCGGGGTCGCGAGAGATAACGCAGCTGGCGTTGAGCCGGCGTGACCCCGCTGGTGCGCCCGGTCTTCACCTGCGCCTCGCACCGCTGAACCCACGGCATCGGCGCGCTGGAGGGGCCGGCCCCCACGCGCCGGCTTGACGCGCCGCCCCGTAGGATCCGCAGGCATCGAATCGCAAGGGCGGATCCATATGGCGCAACAGGCCGAGCGCGTACACACGCGCCAACAGGACATCGAGCGGCTGAACTCGCTGTGCGACACCCTCGCGGAAGAGGAGCACGTGACCGTCACCCTGGCCAACGGCTCCACCGTGTCGGGCGTGGTGGTCGCCAAGCCCGGCTTGCAGACCTTCGTGGACCACGCCGGCAACGAAGGCGTGAACGCGGTGCTCAAGCTGGACAATATCGGCGGCATGGGGGTGACACGCTACTTCTGGCTGGATGACGTCCTCAAGGTCGCGCACCGTCCTTCCGACGAGGCACCCGGGCGCTGACCTTCCGCGCTTGCAGGGGCGCGCAGCGGGCGTGGATGCCCTCCGCGTGGCAGAAGGCTGCGGTGTGAGCATTACAACCGCCAGGATCCCGGCCGTCCGGCACGTACAGAAAGGGCGATCGCCCCACGTCCGCGCGGTCTCGACGAGCGCTGCCATGGCCATGGCCATGGCAGCGTCACCGGAGGCACGGCGGATCCACAGTTCCGCGTTTGAGCATGAGCTTTGCGCCTGAGAGAGGCTGCGCCTGCGTCGGCTGCAACGGCACCAGGCCTCCGGCATGCGTCCCTCCCGGTTCGGTGCGGTCAGCCGGGCAGGAGACCTGTTCCCACCCGCCAGCGCGCTCGTGAAGGCGCACCTGCGTCCCGATCCTGAAGTGCCGACCGCGTCGGCCGGGCAGTCCCGCAGCTCGGGGCCCAGGCCCGCTGGACGATGCGCGGGGGCCGGCGGCCGGCACCGACGCCAGAGTCATGGTGTGCCGGACCGTTCGCGCCGCGGAATCATCGTGCCGCGACGCCAGACGGCGCAGGATTCCGCGCCCGCGGCGCCTTCCCGGTGGACTCCGCCACTGCGCTCCCGGCGCGACGCGGCCGGATTGCCACGCGCCCTGTTCGCAGCTGGGCCGCTGGCAAGGGCAGGGTGGTGCCTGTCCCGACCATCATCTGCCGATCACCCTCGCGCCGCGCTCTTCACCAGCGGACCGCCGGAGGCCCGGGAAAAATCGCTGCCGGGCGGCCGGCTGCACGCACGCCGAGGGACAGGGCCCTGCAGCGCATCTCCCAGGGCCCGCCGCCGGCCCGCGTTCGGAGTCGCCACGGCGTGCCCGGCCTCTCCAGGTGCCGGACCGCCCGGCGCATGGTTCCGGCGCATGCCGCCCTGTGCAGGGCAGGACTGAAGTTCCGGCATTTTTGCGCTGCGCGGACATGGAAGGCGTGGGATTACCGATTCCATAAGACCGTCGCGACGTCGGCTGCACGTCGCCGGTGCCAACGTGCAGCTTCGCAACAGCACGGAGCGCGAGATGAACGACGATGCACAGAAGCTGCCGCCGCAGGAGCAGGAGCAGCAACCCGGCCTGCAGTCGGAGATGTATCCGCAGCCGGAAACCATCCGCGACAGCTACCGCGGCTCGGGCCGCCTGCAGGGCAAGGTGGCCCTGATCACGGGCGGCGACAGCGGCATCGGGCGGGCGGTCGCCGTGCACTTCGCGCGCGAAGGCGCCGATGTGGTGATCGGCTACCTCGAGGAGGAGGCCGATGCGCTCGAGACCGGGCGGCTGGTCGGCGCCGAAGGGGCGACGTGCACCCGCATCGCCGGGGACGTCGGCGATCCAGCGTTCTGCCGGGAACTGGTGCGGCGCGTGGTCGAGCAGCACGGCCGGCTCGACATCCTCGTCAACAACGCGGCCGAGCAGCACACCGTCGAGGAGCCCGAGCAGCTGACGCCGGAGCAGATCGAACGCACGTTCCGCACCAACGTCTTTGCCTACATCAACCTCGCCACCGCCGCGCTGGAGCACCTCGGCGAGGGCGGGGCGATCATCAACACCGGCTCGGTCACCGGCGTACGCGGCCACGAGAAGCTGATCGACTATGCCTCCACCAAGGGGGCGATCCACGCATTGACGTTCTCGCTTGCGCAGGCGGTGGCGGATCGTGGCGTGCGGGTGAATGCGGTCGCGCCGGGGCCGATCTGGACACCGCTGATTCCAGCCAGCTTCAGCGCCGGGGAAGTCGAGGAGTTCGGGACCTCCACGCTGCTCAAGCGCGCAGGCCAGCCGGCGGAAGTAGCGCCTGCCTATGTCTTCCTCGCCAGCGAAGAGGCCTCGTTCATCACCGGCCAGACCATCCACGTCAATGGAGGAGGACATATCAGTGCGTAATTCCAATCGATGGGGCCGTGGTCCGCGGCCGGAGGAGCGGCGCAACGTGGCCGGGGTGGGCGAACTGCGCGCCGTCGCGGAACGGCTGCTGGAAACCGGGGCGCAATACCTCGAACAGGGCCGCGAATGGCTGCATGCCGCCACCCGCCGTGAGCAGGACGACGGCTACGGGGACGAGCATGCCCATCGCGGCAGCGAAGAGGGTTTCGGCCCTCCTGCTCGCGGGTTCCGCGAAGACAACGGAGGGCCCCGGGCCACTTCCGCGCATGGAGACGACCCGGGTTTCCGCGAATACGGCACCGGAGAAGGGCCCCAGGGCCAGGGACGAACGCGCACGCGGGCGGGGCACGACTATGACGATCGACGCGCGCGCGAATTCGACACCTATGCCGACCGGCTGGCGCGTGCCCGCTGGCAGGGGGAGGGCGGCGGCGCCCGGCATTACGGCGGAGCTCCGGACGAGTCCTGGCTCCCCGGCAGCTATGGATTCGGTGGCGAAGGACGCCCACAGAGCGGAGCGACGGCCGAGCATGGCCGAGGCCACCGGTTCCAGGAAGCGGCGGGACGCTGGGAACACGCGTATCGCGCCCAGGGGCTGGGCGGGCATCGGGGACGCGGGCCGCGTGGCTACACGCGTTCCGACGAACGCATCCTTGAGGAGGTCAGCGAACGCCTGTGCGATGACCCGATCGTCGATGCCAGCGACATCGATGTGCGCTGCGAGGGCGGCTGCGTGGTGCTCGAGGGCAGGGTGCCGACCCGCTGGATGAAGCACCGGGCCGAGGACATCGCCGATGCGGTCTCGGGCGTCAAGGACGTGGACAACCGCGTCCGCGTATCGGCCGAGGAACCCGCGCCGCAGGGCGATTTCGACACCAGCTCCCGCACGCGCGACGCGCAGGGCGCTGGTCCGGACATCGCGGGCAAGTCCTCCGGCAGTGCAAGCGGTGCCGGAGCGGGTGACGCGACAGGCCAGCCACCGGCCGCATCGATGGCCGGCAAGGCGTCGACGTCGGGACCGGCCGGCACCCGCGCATCTTCGTCCGCGCCACCCGAGCCGCAGCAGCCGCACTAGTGCACAGCATGCGCGCCCCGCTCCCGGGTCGCGGCTATCGCCACCCGCAGGGAACGCACCGGTCGTCGTCCCGGTGCGTTCCTCATGGCGGGCATGGATGCTGGGCGCCTGCGCACGGCTTCGCGCACCCCGCATTCCCGCCCTTGGGCTGGTGACGCAGCCTGCGCTGGCGAGTGCACCGCTCCTTCACTTCCCGCTGCGCAAGCTGTTCCGCGCCGACCAGGGCAGGGAGGGACGATGGGAACCGCACGCACGATACCGGTCTGGGACGACATCACCGCACGCACCGCGGACTGGTGGCAGGAGACGCCTCCGGCGCCGGATTGCGATGTGATCGTGGTCGGGGCCGGCATTGCCGGACTGACCACGGCGCTTTGCCTGCTGCGGGAGGGTCGCCAGGTGCTCATCGTCGACCGCGACGGCGTCGGCGCCGGCGAGACATTGCGCACCAGCGCCCACCTCGCCTCGGCGCTGGACGACCGCTTCAGCGTCCTGGCGCGCTATCACGGCAGGGACGGGGCACGACTGGCCGCGTCCAGCCATGCCGCGGCGATCGACTGGATCGGGACGCTGGCGGCCGGGGACCCCGCCTGCGGTTTCCGGCGAATCCCGGGATACCTGTTCGCCTGTGATGGCGATGACGCTTCGCTCGAACGCGAGGGCGATGCGGCAGCGCGGGCGGGGCTGCCGGTCGAGCTGCTGCGCGACGGCGTCGCCGGCCTGCCCGCGCTGGGACCGGCGCTGCGTTTCGAATCGCAGGCCCGCATCTCGATCGGCGGATACCTGCTGCACCTGGCCCGCAGCGTACGACAGGCCGGCGCGCGCTTCCTGCGCGC
>JAEXLY010000234.1 GCA_023444765.1 Pseudomonadota bacterium
ATCCGGCCCCGACAAACCGGACGGTTTCGGCACAGTGCACGCCTTCATGCCACGCCGTCCGGCACATCCCGGGTCGGCTTGGCAAGGCGCAGCCAGTTGGCTACACTGAAGCCCTGCCGTGGGGCCATAGCTCAGCTGGGAGAGCGCGTCGTTCGCAATGACGAGGTCGGGAGTTCGATCCTCCCTGGCTCCACCACTTGTTCTGCAGGAGAAGGCCGGGAAACCGGCCTTTTTCTTTGCCCGCGCCGCCGGCGCCACCATCCGCGGCACCCTGCTGGCGCGGGCCTCCACGACGACGCCGAGGCGGGGCCGCATCGGCCACGGCGCGCCGGCGCCGTCCGCGTCCCTGTCTCGCCCACCCCGGCATCGCGGATCCCGTCGCGGCCGGGAGGCGTACGAGGCGGCGCGGATACGCAACGGCACGGACGCCGCGGGCTCGCCACCCCGGAACCGGGCGTTCCCGCCGGCGTGCCTCCGCTTCAGCCGGGAACAGGCCGCCGGCCGCTATGCTCCCGCGTCCCGCATCCCGTCACGACGTCGCCGCGCCTGTGCGCAGCGATGCACGCACTTCCGCCGAGTCCATGTCGCTGATCGCCAACTTGCCCCGCGCCCTGTCCGCCGGCCTGCTGCTGGCCGCGCTCGCTGCCTGCGTTGGCGGCAAGACCGTCCACCGGCAGGCTCCCGCTCCCGTCGCGAGGCCCGCAACCGCCGTGCCCGCGCCACCCCCGCTGCGGATCGGCCTCGCACTGGGCGGCGGCGCGGCCAAGGGTTTCGCGCATATCGGTGCGATCAAGATGCTGGAGGCCAACGGCATCCGCGCCAGCGTGGTAGCCGGCACCAGCGCCGGCAGCGTGGTGGGTGCGCTCTACGCCAGCGGCATGGACCCCTTCGCCATGCAGGAGCGCGCCGTGGCGCTGGACGAATCGACGCTGCGCGACGTACGCCTGTTCTCCGGCGGCCTCGTCCAGGGACAGGCGCTGCAGGACTACGTCAACCGCGAGGTCGGCGGCCGCCCCATCGAGCGGCTGGCCAAGCCGTTCGCCGCGGTGTCCACCCGCCTGGACAGCGGCGACCGGGTCGTGTTCGTGCGCGGCAACACCGGCCAGGCGGTGCGCGCATCGAGCAGCGTGCCGGGCGTGTTCGAGCCTGTACGCATCGGCGCCCACAGCTATGTCGACGGCGGCGTGGTCAGTCCTGTTCCGGTGGATGCGGCGCGCCAGCTTGGCGCGGACCTCGTCATCGCCGTGGACATCTCCAGCAAGGCCGCGGGCACCACGCCCACCGCCCTGGCCGGCATCGTGAACCAGTCGATCACGATCATGGGCCAGACCCTCGGCCGGCAGGAACTGGCGCGCGCCGACGTGGTGATCCGTCCCCAGGTCAACGCGATCGGGCCGGTCAGTTTCGAACAGCGCAACGCCGCGATCCTCGAGGGCGAGCGCGCCGCGCTCGCGGCGCTGCCGCAGATCCGTGCGCGGATCGCCACGGCAGAGCAGGCGCGCCGGAACGAAGCGGCGCAGCGCAGGGCCGAGGCGGAAGCGTCGCGGACGCCTGTGGACATCGACTGCGGCGACAGCTGGGTACGCCGTCTCAACCCGTTCGCGAAGGACCGTCCCTGCGGCTGAGCGGACGCCGGCTTGATCCAGGTCAAGCCACCTGCAAACCGGCGCTGGAAAGTGGCCATACGCGGGTGTGTGGTTGATTTCAATCAAGTGAAACAAGAGGGTCCGCGCCCACGATATCCCCGTACCCAACAACGTGGATATCGAGGAAAACCCTCATGAAACTGCTGCACACGAGTCTTCTTGCTTCGGCCCTTGTCCTGGCGCTCGGCGCCGGCGCTTCCGCCCCCGCACAAGCGGTGGACGCGCTGGAACTGGTCAATGCGACGCTCGACCAGGCGTCCGACCTGGCCGCCCTCCCGCGTCAGCAGGTCACGCTGAAGCGTCCCCCCTTCGTCCACGACCACGACCAGGTGGCCAAGGGCGGGCCGAAGGTGGTGCAGTTCACCCTGCCGATCGTCGAGAAGGAGATCACCATCGACGGTGAAGGCACCAAGATGCACGCGATGACCTTCGGCGGTTCGATCCCCGGCCCGCTGATGGTGGTGCACGAGGGCGACTACGTCGAGGTGACGCTGGTCAACCTGGCCAGCAATACGATGCCGCACAACATCGACTTCCACTCGGCCACCGGCGCGATGGGCGGCGGCGAGGTCACCGTGGTGCAGCCGGGCGAGGAAGTGACGATCCGCTGGAAGGCCACGCGCGCCGGCACCTTCGTCTACCACTGCGCCCCGGGCGGCCCGATGACCCCCTGGCACGTGGTGGCCGGCATGCACGGCACGGTGATGGTGCTGCCGCGCGAGGGCCTGACGGACGGCAACGGCAAGCAGCTCAAGTACGACCGCGCCTACTACATCGGCGAGACCGAGTTCTACATTCCGCGCGACGAGAACGGCAACTTCAAGTCCTACGACTCGCACGCCGAGGCGCTGCCCGACACGCTCGCCGCGATGAAGACCCTGACCCCGTCGCATGTCGTGTTCAACGGCGCGGCCGGCGCGCTGACGGGCGAGAACGCGCTGACGAGCAAGGTGGGCGAGACGGTGCTGTTCATCCACTCGCAGGCCAACCGCGACTCGCGCCCCCACCTGATCGGCGGCCACGGCGACTACGTGTGGGAGGAAGGCAAGTTCGCCAACGCACCGCTCAAGGACCTGGAGACCTGGTTCGTACGCGGCGGATCGGCGGCGGCGGCACTCTACACCTTCCACCAGCCGGGCCTGTACGCCTACGTCAACCACAACCTGATCGAGGCGATCCTGCTCGGCGCGGCCGCCCACATGATGGTCGATGGCGACCGCTGGGACCACGACCTGATGACCACGCCCGCGCCGGTAGGCGCGATCAAGCCCGGCACGGATCTCTCTCTCCCGGTCGGCAAGTAGTCACGGCGAACTCCCCGTCGCCGGTCGGCCACCTCCGCTCACGCGGGGGTGGCCATTTTTTTGGCTCTTCTCCCGACTGCGGGACGGTTGCCGTCCTGGGGGTCGGGCCCACGCCGCGCCCTGGCGGCCGGGAATCGCTCTTCGCCCGATCAGGGCCGCTTCGCAGCCCGCTCCGGCGCGGCACGGTCGCTCGTGCACGTGCGCTGCAGTGCCGCGCAAGCCATGCGCGCCCACCCTGCCCCGGCCGGCGCGCAGGGCACCCGTCTCCTGTTGGCCGCGATCCCCGGCCGCCAGTGCGCGGCTCAGCGCTCCTCCCGTTTCGGCGCTCCGGTCGACCGTGGCTTCCCGGCGCTCGACGCCGCATCCAGGAATGGCCAACGGTCGTTCGGCCCGCGGATTACGGACAGCGGCTCATGGATGCGTGCGGCGGCAAGCCGGCCCTGGGTGGGTGCGGACACAGCGTCGCGCCACTGCCGCGCGTCCGCACGAACGCACGACGCGCTGCACCGGGCCGGTGCGCAACGCGGGCTGACCGCGCCGGGAAGCGATCGCGGACCGGGAAGGCCTCCGTCCACAAGCCCGCGCCCACCACCCGATCCGTCCGCCCGGTTCCCCCGGATTGCAGAAGAACCATGTTTTCTGCAGTCCGTCCCCCGCAGCGCGGCACCCGGGCACGGCGGCGCGGCCGGGCGCACGCCATGGCGGTCGTGCTGCGGAACCCGGCAGCCCGGTCCTGCGACTGCGCGCCTGCCCGCCAGCTGCGATGATGTTCCTCCCGCCGCCGTATCCGGGAGAACCGCCATGATCGAGCTCCTCATCCGCCAGCGATCCCGCGACCTGGGCAGCTTCGAGGTCGGCCGGGTGCTGCCCTTCGCGCGACGCAGGATGGTCGGCCCCTACATCTTCTTCGACCGCATGGGCCCCAAGCGCATCGCACCGGGGTTGCCGTCGGAAGCCGACGTGCGCCCGCACCCGCACATCGGACTGTCCACCATCACCTACCTGTTCGACGGCGAGATCACGCACCGCGACAGCGTCGGCTCGCAGCAGGCGGTGCGCCCCGGCGAGGTGAACTGGATGACGGCCGGTCGCGGCATCACCCATTCCGAGCGCTTCGAGCGGCTGCGCGCCGAAGGCGGCGCGATGGACGGCATCCAGGCATGGGTGGCGCTGCCGGAGGAGCGCGAGGAGACCGATCCGGGGTTCTGGCATTACCCGGCCGACGCGCTGCCGGTGTTCGAGGAGGACGGCGTGACCGGGCGCCTGATCGCCGGGCGGCTGGCCGGCCTGGCGTCGCCCGTGCAGGTCGAGTCGCCGCAGTTCTACCTCCACTGGCAGCTGGGGCCGGGCGCCCGCGTGTCGCTGCCGTCCGAGTATCCGGAGCGTGCGGTCTATGTGGCGCGCGGAGAGGTGGAGATCGCCGGCCAGCGCGTCGAACCCGGCAGCCTGGCTGTCCTGGCGCCTGGCGACGCGGTCACCGTCGAGGCGCTGGGCGACGCGGTGCTGATGGCGCTGGGCGGGGAGCCGGTGGGGCCGCGTTACATCGACTGGAACTTCGTGTCCTCCTCCAGGGCACGCATCGAGCAGGCGCGAGCCGACTGGGCGGCGGGCCGCATGAAGCTGCCGGACCTGGACGACGGCGAGTTCATTCCGCTCCCGCCGGCGATCGCCGGCATGCGCGAGCCCGAACCCATGTCCTGACCCGCCCTTCCCTCGCCCGCCCGCTGCCCCACGAACCATGACTTCGACCTTCGTCACCCTCATCGATTTCCTCGGCACATTCGCCTTCGCGATCAGCGGCGGGCTGGTGGCCGTGCGCCATCGCCTCGACCTGTTCGGCGTGCTGGTGCTGGCGTTCGCGGCGGCCACGGCGGGCGGCATCATCCGCGACCTGGTACTGGGGCTGGTGCCGGCCTCCATCGTGGACTGGCGCTACCTGGCCGTGTCGGCGGCGGCGGGTCTGCTCACCTTCTGGCGCCATGAGCAGGTCGAACGCCTGCGCAATCCGGTCCAGGTCTCCGACGCGATCGGCCTGTCGCTGTTCGCGGTGCTCGGCGCGGACAAGGCATTGGCGGCCGGGCTGGGGCCGACGGGGTCGGTGATGCTGGGTGTCCTGTCGGGCGTGGGCGGCGGCATCGTGCGCGACGTGCTGGTCGCGACGATACCGGGCGTGCTGCAGCGGGAGCTGTACGCGGTGGCCGCGCTCGTGGGTGCGCTGGTGGTGGTGAGCGGACACCTGCTGGCGCTCCAGCCGGCACCCGTGGCTGTCGCCGGCGCTGTCGCCTGTTTCGTGCTGCGCTGGCTGGCGATCAGGCGCGGATGGCGACTGCCGGTGCCGCGCGCAGGCGGTGCACCGTGAGCGACGATCCACTCGCCGGTCCGCGCCGTTGCCGCGCGGGCACGCGCCGGGCAGGCAGGGGACACGGGGCACGCGCCACTGCCTCCGCAACGCCCCGGCGCCCGTGACCATGGGGTCGTCCACGCACATTGGCGCCACGCGCAGGGGAGACGCGGGCGAGGTGTTCACCACCTTCCTGCGCCTGGGCCTGACCTCGTTCGGTGGGCCCATCGCCCACATCGGCTACCTGCGCCGGGAGTGCGTCAGCCGCCGCGGCTGGCTGGACGATGCGCGCTTTGCGCGCCTGGTGGCCCTGTGCCAGTTCCTGCCCGGCCCCGCCAGCAGCCAGCTCGGCTTCGCGCTGGGACTGTCGCGTGCCGGCTGGCGCGGCGGCCTCGCCGCGTTCGCCGGCTTCACCCTGCCTTCCGCACTGGCCATGTTCGCCTTCGCGATACTGTTGCCTTGGCTGGCAGGCAGCCAATGGCTGCCTTCGGTCGTGCAAGGCCTGAAGCTGCTGGCGGTGGCCGTGGTGGCGCACGGGCTGGCGGGAATGGCGCGTCGCCTGGCGCCGGACCTGCCCCGTGGCGCGATCGCGCTCGCCGCCGCGTTGCCACTGCTCCTGGCCCCGCCAGGTGCGTGGATGCAGCTGGCCGTGATCGCCATGGGCGCGGCTGCCGGCATGCTGCTGCTTCGGGGCCACGACGACGCGACCGGAGACACGCGGCTCGCGCTGCCGCATGGCGGCCGCACCGCGCTGTGGTTGCTGGGTGCGTGGCTGGTGCTGCTGGGGTTCGCGCTCGTCCAGCCCGCGGCGCAGGCGCCCGGCCTCGGGGCGACGTTCGCGGCGTTCTATCGCGCCGGCTCGCTGGTATTCGGAGGCGGCCACGTGGTGCTGCCGCTACTGAGCGAGGCGGTAGTGGAGCCGGGCTGGATCGACGCCGGCACGTTCCTGGCCGGCTATGGCGCCGCCCAGGCGGTGCCCGGGCCGATGTTCAGCCTGGCCGCATTCCTGGGCGCGAACCTGGCCGACGGGGCGGCCGCCGGCATGTTCGCGGCGACCGCATTGATCGCCCTGTTCCTGCCCGGGCTGCTGCTCGTAGCCGCGCTGCTGCCGCTGCAGGAGCGGCTGCTGCGTTCGCCGTTCGCCGGCGGAGCGATGGCCGGCGTCAATGCCGCGGTAGTCGGACTGCTGGCGGCCGCGTTCTACGATCCGGTCTGGCGCGAAGGCATCCGCGGACCGTCCGACCTGGCGATCGCCGCCATCGCACTGGGACTGCTGGCCAGCGGCCGCGTGCCGGTCCTGCTGGTGGTGGCCTGGTGCGTGGCCGGATCGCTGGTGCTGTCGCCTCCGGCCTGAACCCTCAGCCGAGCAGGTACAGGGCGCCGAGGGGGTGGTGGGTGCGGGCGATGAAATAGACCTGGACGAAGACCAGCAGCGCCGCGACGTAGGTGATGGCGCGCGCGCGACGGGTCCGGCCGCGCCGCAGGGCGAACACCCCCAGCACGACGTACAGCACGATCAGCGCGACCTTCACAGCGAGCCAGCCGTTGGCGTACAGCGCGGCCGGCAGGATGGTGAGCAGCATGAAGGCGGCGGTGAGCAGCGCGGTGTCGATGCTGTAGCTCAGGTAGCGCACCGGCGCGGCATTGGGCCAGCGCGCGCCCAGGAGCAGCAGCAGGCCACGAACGGCGAACAGCCCGCCACTGAGCAGGGCGAACCCGATGTGCGCGTGTTTGATCTGCGGGTAGAACTCGATCATCCGACTGGACCTCTGGTCGTATCCGGTGGTTTGTTCCCTGCGCGATGCACACGGGAAGGCGACGTGCCCGCTGCGAACGGCGATGCACCGGCCGCAAGGCGATGCGATGCGTAGCGGCCCGGCATTGTATGCGGGGCCGCCTGCGCTAGCCCGGCTTGCCGTCCGCGCGTGGCGACAGGTAGATCGCGCCGATGCGGAACACCCACGGCGACAGCACCACCAGCCAGCCCAGTGCCGACAGCGCCTGCCACAGCAGCACGTCCGGCATCACTTCCGCGGCGATCCGCATCGCGGCCACCAGCTGGATGCCGACGAAGGCGAACCAGGCCAGCCCGTACATCTTCAGCGGCCGCCCGGAATGACCCTCGGTCACGCGGCTGACCATCGCCACCAGGACGCTGCCGAACAGGCCGATGAACAGCGCATGCGCCGGCGCGCGACCGAGCAGGAACGCGCCGGACTCCAGGTAGAGCAGGCTCTGCAGCGAGAACAGGGCGAAGGTGATCGGCCACCACAGCAGGCCGACGAACAGCACGCTGAGCAGGCCCGGCGCGGCGCCGCGCGGCCACCAGCGCCACAGCACGTACACCGACAGCAGCAGCATGGGCAGGTCGACGAGCCACAGCCAGGCGTAGGCGTGCAGCAGCTCAAGCGCGAGGTGCGACATCGCCAGCGCCCAGATCGCGGCCAGCAGCCACATCGGCCGCCAGGCGACGTAGCCGGCCACCACGTTGCCGGCGAAGAAGGGGAACATCCGGTGCGCAACCGTCAGATAGACGGTGATCAGCAGCCCGAAAGTGCCGAGCTTGATGGAGACGAACACCCACCACGGCGAGCCGGTGGCCAGGAACGCGCCGAAGCACAGCACGCCCACCAGGCCCAGCATCATCGCCGCGAAGCACGAACGCGCATGCCAGGTCGTGCCGCGTTCGGACAGCAGCAGCCGGCCGAGGATCCACACGCCCGAGATCCAGCCGGCGAGCGTCATGAACAGGCCCACGACCATGGCGACCTCCAGCCCCAGCGCGCCCACCAGCATCGCCGCCTGGCCGCCGAACATGCCCACGCCCACTGGCACGTAGCGCCAGCGCGGGATGTCCGGCAGCCCCAGCCAGCGCGGGAAGACGGTAAGCAGGAAACCGAAGAAGAAGCTCGGCAGGACCTGGTACTGCATCACGAAGGCGTGCAGCCAGCCCGGGAACGTGGCGGCCTGAGGTACCGCAAGCAGGCCGGGCCAGCGCTGCGCGGTCAGCCAGGCGGCCCACCAGGCCATCGCCAGCAGCAGGTTGCCGGCGCCGATGAAGAACATGAGGCGGTGCGGAGCCGCGGCCAGCAGGCCGGGCGAGGGTCCGGAAATGGAAGTGCTCATGCGACCCATCTTCACGAAACCACGTGCATGCGACGTTGATGCAGGTCAAGCGGCGCCGGATCGCAGGCCGCGCCAGCATCGCTGCGGCCCGGCAAGTGGCAACGGTGGCTCCGTATCAATCGCTGCCGTGGGGCACCGGGTTTCCGCTGGCATCGACGACCAGGCGCACGCGGCGCTCGCCGTAGTAGAAGCTCGCGCGGTACAGCCCCGCATCCTCGCCGGTGCCGCGTTCGCACAATACCGAGATCCGGCGCTGCTCCATGAGGCGGCGGAACTCCTCCACGTCCAGGTCCAGTCCATCGGCCACCAGGGCCGCGTCGATCTCCACTTCCGGGTTGACGTTCATATCGATGCGCCTGCCGGTATCCATCGCCTGCTCCTTCCGCTCATGCGCGGCGCGCGCGCTGGCGCCCCCCGCCTGCACAACGCGAAAGCCCGGCACCTTGCGGCGCCGGGCTCCCGCCTTGCATCACGCTCCAACCGTCAGCCGCGGGCCTCGGCCACGCCCTTGCCCAGCGGCAGGGTTTCGCGCTTGGGCACGATCCACAACCTCAGCATGAACCAGGCCAGGGCCAGCGCGCCGACGCTGAAGATGGTGTCGCCCGGCACCCGCATCCACACCAGCAGGTCGATCAGCGGCTGCTGCATGAACTCGGCCGAACGCGCGTACCAGTAGCCGTGTTCGAGCGCGGCGACCAGCTGCATCACGCCGATCGGCAGCAGGGTCAGCAGGGCCATCAGCGCCAGGCCGATGTTGAAGGCCCAGAACGAGACCTTCAGGGCGCCCTCGTTCCATGCCACGTCGGGCTTGAGGCCGCGCAGGCAGAACAGCATCAGGCCGACGCCGAGCATGCCGTACACGCCGAACAGCGCCGTGTGCCCGTGCAGCGGGGTCAGGTTCAGGCCCTGCATGTAGTACAGCGGCAGCGGCGGGTTGATCAGGAAGCCGAACAGGCCGGCGCCGACGAGGTTCCAGAACGCGACCGCGATGAAGAACAGGATCGGCCACTTGTACCGCTCCATCCACGGCGTGGCCTTGCCCAGCTTGTAGCTGTGGTAGGCCTCGAAGCCCACGTAGGCCAGCGGCACCACTTCCAGCGCCGAGAAGCTGGCGCCGATGGCGATCACCGCGGTCGGGGTGCCGGTGAAGTACAGGTGGTGCAGCGTGCCCAGCACACCGCCGGCCATGAACACGATGGTCGCGAACAGCACCGCGATCGTCGCGGTCTTCACCTGCAGCAGGCCCAGGCGGGTGAACAGGAAGGCGATCACCGCCACCGCGAACACCTCGAAGAAGCCTTCCACCCACAGGTGCACCACCCACCAGCGCCAGTACTCGACCATCGACAGGTGGGTGTGCTCGCCCCACATCAGGCCGGCGGCGTAGAAGATGCCGATCGCGACCACCGACAGGAACAGCAGCGACACGATCGAACGCGACTCGCTGCCGCTGCGCATCGCCGGCCACAGCGCCCGGCCCACCAGCACCAGCCACAGGCCCAGGCCCACGAACAGGAACCACTGCCAGAAGCGGCCGATGTCGACGTACTCCCAGCCCTGGTGGCCGAACCAGAAGTTCTTGGCCAGTCCGAGCTTCTGCATCACCGCGAACCACTGGCCCGCGAACGAGCCGACCACGATCACGATCAGGCAGACCCACAGGAAGTTGACGCCCAGGCGCTGGAACTTCGGTTCATGCCCGGAGATCGCCGGGCCGATGTACAGGCCCATGCCGAGCCATGCGGTCGCGATCCACAACACCGCCAGTTGCGTGTGCCAGGTGCGCGTGAGCGAGTACGGCAGGATCTCCGACAGTGCGAAGCCGTAGGCTTCCTGGCCTTCGACCTGGTAGTGCGCGGTGGTCGCGCCGAGCAGGATCTGCACCAGGAACAGCGCCATCACCACCCAGAAGTACTTCGCGGTCGCGCGCATCGACGGGGTGATGCGGATGCCGGCCAGCGGATCGGACTTGGGCAGCACCGGCGCCATCTCTTCGCCGTGGTTGACCGCGTAGTGCCAGCCCAGCAGGCCGACGCCGGCGATCAGGAACAGCACGCTGAATACCGTCCACAGGAAAGCGCTGGGCGGCGGCGTATTGCCGACCAGTTCGTCCGCCGGCCAGTTGGCCGTGTAGGTGATCTCCTGTCCCGGACGCTGGGTCACCTGCGACCACGACACCCACCAGAAGAACGCGGTCATGGCCTCGCGGTGCGACGCTTCGCCGACGGTGTTGTTGCGCATGGCGTAGGCCTCGCGCAGCACGGCCGTGTCGGGCTCGTTGCCGAACAGGCTCACATAGTGCGTGGCCACCTGCCGGATCGCCGCGACGCGGTCGGCGTCGAGGGTGATCGTCTGGCTGGCCTCGTCCCAGGTGTTGGGCCGCAGCAGCGACTGCACGCGGCTGGCGTAGGCCGCCTGCGTGGGCGCGTCGAGCGCCTTGTAGCTGTCGACGCCATGCTCGCGCGCGGCCCAGATGTCGAGGATGGTCTCGGCCTCGCGGTGCATCCAGTCCGCGCCCCAGTCGGGGGCGACGTAGGCGCCGTGGCCCCAGATCGAGCCCAGCTGCTGGCCGCCGATCGACTGCCAGACCTGGCGACCTTTCTCGATGTCGGCGCGGGTATAGACCACGCTGCCATCGGTGGACACCACCCGCTCGGGCATCGGTGGCGCCTGGCGGTGGACCTCGCTGCCCACCCACAGCAGTACGGCGAACGAACTGATCAACAGGATCGCCAGTCCTGTCCAGAGCTTGCGTGTGGAATCCATGTTGCGAAACCTCTCTAGAAGTCCGCGGCATCGTCTGGCGACGGGCCTTTGCGTACCTTGACCTGCGTCAAGCCGCCACGAGGCGTGATCGCGCGGAAGCTGGGCAGGCGGTCGTTCGCTTCGCCGACCTGCAGGCGGGACCGGCAGCGAACCCGTATCGACAGGCCATTGCGTCGCGGGTGGAGAGCGCTGTTTCCACGCATCTGCTCCTTCTCCCGCAAGGCGGGGGAAGGTCGGGATGGGGGCGCGCACCGCAGCAGGCGAGCGGCCAGACATCGATGCGACCGTTGCCCCCACCCCAGCCCTCCCCCGCCTTGGGGGAGGGAGCAGATGCGGCCAGCTTGCGGGTGGGCTCAGTGGGGAGGTTGCGGCCCTGGTGGTTGATCCACGTCAGCGCGGCGGCGAAGGCGCGGGCGCAGGCTCCCACCATGGCCCCCTACTCCATCGCACTGGTGCTGCACCTGCTGGCCGCCCTGTTCTTCGTCGGCACGGTCTTCTTCGAGGTACTGATCCTGGAGCGGGTGCGCCGGCACGTGCCGAAGAACGCGATGCATCTGGTCGAAGCCGGCATCGGCCAGGTGGCACGGCGGATCATGCCGTGGGTGCTGCTGGCGCTCTACGGCAGCGGCGCGGGCATGGCATGGCAGTACCGCGGAGCGCTGGCGAACCCCCTGTCCAGCGGGTTCGCGCTGATGCTCACGCTCAAGATCGCGCTGGCGCTGGGCGTGGCCGGGCATTTCGCCTTCGCCATGATCCAGATGCGGCGCGGCCGCCTGCGCGGCAGCCTGTCGCGACGCCTGCACCTGAGCCTGTTCTGGCACATGGTGGGCATCGTGCTGCTGGCCAAGGCGATGTTCCACCTGTCGTGGTGATGCACGCGCGTCGATCAGGGCCGCGTTGAGCCGGCTTCGCAGGAAGCCGGGATCCCCGACCTCCTCCGGGACGACGGGACACCGGCCCGGGCCGGCGGCAGGCGCGTTCGGGACGATCGCATCCCGGACTCCGGACAGCACCCGCCCCGCCGGGCCGGGGACGCGAGGCCGGCGTGCCGGCGCGGCCGCATCTCCGCCGTGCGGCCAGCCGCCGCCGGGCTCAGTCGCGCAGGACGTGGTGCGCCAGTTCGTCCAGCACCGCCGGCTGGAGGATCTCCATGTCGCGCCGATCCACCTTCAGCACGCCTTCGTCCTGCAGCCGGCGCAGCACGCGGCTCACGGTTTCCGGCGCCAGGCGCAGATAGTTGGCGATGTCGGTGCGCGCCATCGTCAGGCGCATGCGGTAGGGCGAGAAGCCGCGCTCGGCGAAGCGCCGCGACAGCATGACGATGAACGCGGCCAGGCGCTCGTCGGCGGTGAAGTTGCCGGCCAGCACCGAGGCCTTGCCGATATCCTGGCTGAGCAGGTTGAACAGGTGCCGCTGCAGCCCCGGCATGCGTCCGGCCAGGGTGGCCATCATCGGGAACGAAAAGCGGCACAGCATCACCGTGTCCAGCGCCACGGCGTTGCACGGATAGCGCGAGGCGTGGATGGCGTTGAGACCGATCACCTCGCCGGGCAGGAAGAAGCCCAGGACCTGTTCCCGGCCGCTGGCGTCGTTGACGTAGGTCTTCACGGTCCCCGCGCGTACCGCGGCGATGGCGTTGAAGGGGTCACCCTCGCGGAAGATGTGATCGCCTTCACGGAATGGCCCCACATGCTCGACCAGCACATGCAGGTCGCGCAGCACGCTCTTGTCGTAACCCTCGGCCAGGCACGCGGACGAGAAGGCGCAGGTACTGCAGAAGGTGTATTCGTCCCCGTCGTCGGCGATCGGAGTCCCGGTCAGCACCTTCAGTGGTTGTTCTTGCACGCGCTCGCCCTGTCTGCCCGCCGGATGGTCTCAGATGGCCTTGGAATAGCGCACTCCCTCGGGCTGCGTATCCAGGTACCGGTCGAAACACATGGCAATGATACGCAACAGGGCGCGTCCGCGGGGCGTGGCGCGGATCCAGCCCGGCGGGCACTGCACCAGGCCGTCGTCCTGCAGCGGCCGCAGCGCGGCCAGGGACTCCCGGAAATACTCGCCGAACGAGATGCCGTACGTTTTCTCGACCCGGCGCACGTCGACCTCGCCCTGGCACATCAGCTGCTGGATCAGGTCGGCCCGCAACACGTCGTCGTTGCCCAGCATCAGGCCGCGCCAGATCGGAAGCCGTCCCTCGTCCACCGCCGCTTCCCAGCTGGGCAGGTCGCGGTGGTTCTGGGTGAAGCTGTCGCCGACGTGGCTGATCGCGCTCACCCCGAAGCCCACCAGGTCGGTCTCGGCGTGGGTGGTGTAGCCCATGAAGTTGCGATGCAGGCCGCCCTCGCGCTGGGCGCGGGCCAGCTCGTCGCCGGGCAGCGCGAAGTGGTCCATGCCGATGTACTCGTAGCCGGCGTCGCCCAGCCGCTGCACGGCCAGTTCCAGCAGCGCCAGCTTGCCTTCGGGGCTGGGCAGGTCGGCGTCCTCGATCTGGCGCTGGGCCTTGAACAGCCGCGGCATGTGCGCGTAGCCGTAGATGGCCAGGCGGTCGGGGCGCGCGTCGATCACGGTGTCGAGCGTCCGGCCGAAGCCCTCCAGCGTCTGCTTCGGCAGGCCGTAGATCAGGTCCACGTTCACCGAGCGCATGCCGAAGCGGCGGCAGGCGTCGATGATCGCCAGGGTCTCGTCGATGCCCTGCACCCGGTTGATCGCCTTCTGGACTTCGGGATCGAAGTCCTGCACGCCCAGGCTGGTGCGGTTGAACCCGATCGCCGACAGCACCTCGATGTCCTCGGGGGTGACGAAGCGCGGGTCGAGCTCGATCGAGAAGTCGCGGTCCGCCGCGCGGCTGAAGCTGAACTGGCGGCCCAGGCTTCCGACCAGTTCGCCCAGCAGCTCGGGGGCGAGGAAGTTGGGCGTGCCGCCGCCCAGGTGCAGCTGCACCACCTCGCGGTCGCGGTCGAACAGCGGCGCGACCAGCGCGATCTCGCGCTCAAGCCGGTCGAGGTAGATGCGGCCGCGCGCCACGTCGCGGGTGATGATCCGGTTGCAGCCGCAGTAGAAGCAGGGGCTCTGGCAGTACGGAATATGCACGTACAGCGACAGCTGCCGCGGGATCGGGTCCTGGTTGCTGCGCCGCGCGATGTCGCGGAAGTCCGCCTCGCCGAAACCCTCGGCGAAATGCGGCGCGGTGGGGTAGGAGGTGTAGCGCGGCCCGGGGCGGTCGTAGCGGCGCAGCAGCTCCGCGTCGAAACGCCAGGTCCTTGCCGGATTGACGGGGGAGATGGTCTGCATGGGGGCCAGTATCTGGACTTTTCGTCCCACCGCCTTGACCCGGATCAAGCCCGGGGAACCCCGTCCCGGAGGCGGCCTGGCCCGGAGCAATTTGTCCCACCGGCGGCCACGGGCGGTCCGGGGGGCGATAATGGCGCCCGGGAGGCGCGACGCCGCCCGCCGGTCCGTCCGGCCGCGGGGACGGCGTCCGGCCGACCCGCTCCACAGCCGTCCGGCCGGGACGTTGATTGCGATCAACGACGCGCCCGTGCCCCCGGACTACCCTTCGCCACGTTCAATGTCAGGACGCGCCATGCAACAGGCCGCTACAGAAACTTACAACGACAAGGTGGTCCGCCAGTTCGCGGTGATGACCGTGGTCTGGGGCATCGTCGGCATGGCCGTGGGCGTGCTGATCGCGGCCCAGCTCTACTGGCCCGACCTCACCAAGGGGATCTCCTGGCTCAGCTACGGCCGCCTGCGGCCCCTGCACACCAATGCGGTGATCTTCGCCTTCGGTGGCAGCGCGCTGTTCGCCACCAGCCTGCACGTGGTGCAGCGTACCTGCCACGTGCGCCTGCTCAGCGACAGGCTGGCGGCGTTCGTGTTCTGGGGCTGGCAGGCGGTGATCGTGGCCGCGGCGATCACATTGCCGCTGGGCCTGACCCAGGGCAAGGAGTACGCCGAGCTGGAGTGGCCGGTCGACCTGCTGATCACGGTGGTCTGGGTGGCGTACGCGGTGCTGTTCTTCGGCACGATCGCCAAGCGCCGGGTCAAGCACATCTACGTGGCCAACTGGTTCTACGGCGCGTACATCATCGCCATCGCCCTGCTGCACATCGTCAACAACATCGCGATGCCGGTGGGCCTGGGCAAGTCCTACAGCATGTACACCGGCGCGGTCGATGCGATGGTGCAGTGGTGGTATGGCCACAACGCGGTGGGCTTCCTGCTGACCGCCGGTTTCCTCGGCATGATGTACTACTTCGTGCCCAAGCAGGCCGAGCGGCCGATCTACTCCTACCGCCTGTCGATCGTGCACTTCTGGGCGCTGATCGCGGTCTACATGTGGGCCGGCCCGCACCACCTGCAGTACACCGCCCTGCCCGACTGGGCGCAGAACCTGGGCATGGTGTTCTCGCTGATCCTGCTGGCCCCCAGCTGGGGCGGCGCCATCAACGGCATCATGACCCTGTCGGGCGTGTGGCATAAGCTGCGCACCGACCCGATCCTGAAGTTCCTCATCGTCGCGCTCAGCTTCTACATGATCGCCACGTTCGAGGGACCGATGATGTCGATCAAGACGGTCAACTCGCTGTCCCACTACACCGACTGGACCGTGGGCCACGTCCACGCCGGCGCCCTGGGCTGGGTGGCGATGATCTCGATCGGTTCGATCTATGCGCTGTTGCCGCGGCTGCTGGGCCTGCGCGAGATGTACTCCACCAAGTGGGTGGACCTGCACTTCTGGATGCACACCATCGGCGTGGTGCTGTACATCGCCTCGATGTGGATCGCCGGCGTGATGCAGGGCCTGATGTGGCGCGCGACCAACGACGACGGCACGCTGACCTACAGCTTCGTCGAGGCGCTCAACGCCACCTATCCCTACTTCCTGGTGCGCCTGCTCGGCGGCGTGGTGGTGCTGGTGGGCATGTTCCTGATGGCGGTCAACGTGTGGAAGACCTACCGCCAGGGCCAGGCCATCGCCGCCGACCAGCCGGTGCTCGCACCGGATCCTTCCCAGTCGATTGCCGCCGTGGGCCACGCCCGCGCCGGAGGCCAGGCATGAGCGAGCACAAGAACACCAACCC
>JAEXLY010000033.1 GCA_023444765.1 Pseudomonadota bacterium
GCGTAAGACGGATGTGGAGGTTGTAAAGTCCTTTATTTCAAGGGCGGATGATAAGTACCGTGCCAGTTATGGGGTCAATGTCGAAAGCCATCCCCGTCAGTGTGTAATTGTAGGTTCTACGAATGCAGAAAGCGGATTTCTTCGAGATATTACGGGCAATCGTAGATTTTGGCCAGTCCGCATTAACGGTAACGGTAAAAAGAAAGCTTGGCAGATGACCAAAGAGGAAGTACAGCAGATTTGGGCAGAGGCACTAGTGCTTTATGAGAAGGGCGAAAAACTCTACCTTGAAGGTGATGATGTATCCATGGCGACGAGTGAACAGGCAGATGCGATGGAAACAGATGAACGAGAAGGACTGGTTCGTACCTATCTGGATACGCTCTTGCCGAATGATTGGGACACGATGTCTTTGTACGAGCGTAGAAATTTCCTCGGCGGTAGCGAATTTGGCGGCGGCACCCGTGTTGGAACAGTAAAAAGGACCCTTGTTTGTAATATGGAAATTTGGTGTGAGTGTTTCGGTAAAGAGGCATCCATGTTAAAACCATCAGATTCCTATGCCATCGGTGCCATTATGAGAAAGATCAGTGAGTGGAACAAGTACACCGGGAACAAGAATGGTGTCGTAACGTTTCCTGTCTACGGAAAGCAACGAGCTTATTCCCGAGTCGAGGAACAACGCTAAGTTGTACCTTACATTGTTCCCATACTTGTTCTTTCCCTAAAGTTAGTAATGATAAGGAAAATCAACGGTTCGGAACAAGTGGAACAAGAAGTAACCTATTTATTTATAAATAGTAAAAAGAAATAATAGGAGCCTGTGCGTACACGCATACACGCGCGTATAGGAAAATTGGTTCAAAGTTGTTTTCTTGTTCCGGCCTTTTTATATGGGAGGTATTTATGCTTGAAAAATATATCGAAAAGAAACTGGTGGCTGAGGTAAAAAAGATGGGAGGCATCGCTGCGAAGTTTGTTAGCCCAGGTTTAGATGGAATGCCAGACCGCCTAGTGCTTTTACCGCATGGGAAGATGGCATTTGTGGAATTAAAGGCTCCCGGAAAGAAACCTCGCCTGTTACAGATTAGAAGAATAAAGCAATTACAGAAGTTAGGCTTTGCCTGCTATGTCATTGATGATGTTAAGCAGATTGGAGGGATGCTGGGTGAAATACAATCCTCATAAATATCAGACCTATGCAACGAACTTCATTCTAGAGCATCCCATTGTTGCTGTGTTTTTAGAAATGGGTCTTGGCAAAAGCGTCATTACTCTAACGGCTATATTCGACCTATGTCTTGATAGTTTTGAAGTTGGAAAGGTTCTGGTCATTGCTCCACTTCGTGTAGCAAGAGATACTTGGCCAGCTGAGATAAATAAGTGGGAGCATTTAAAAGGACTCAAGTTTTCGGTAGCAATCGGTACAGAGCAGGAGCGATTGGCGGCTCTAAGGAAACCTGCAAGTGTCTATCTTATAAACAGAGAAAATGTTGACTGGTTGGTAAATAAAAGTGGCATACCTTTTGATTATGACATGGTGGTCATTGATGAGCTTTCATCTTTTAAGTCCTATGGAGCAAAAAGGTTTAAAAGTTTACTAAAAGTAAGACCAAGGGCAAAACGGATTGTGGGTCTTACAGGTACACCTTCCAGTAATGGATTAATGGATTTGTGGGCAGAGTTTCGTATTCTCGACATGGGTAAAAGACTCGGCAGATACATAACTCACTACCGCAATTCCTTCTTTACACCAGATAAACGCAATCAGCAAATCGTATTTTCATATAAACCATTGCCAGGTGCTGAAGATGCTATATATCGGCTCATTTCGGATATTACCATTTCCATGAAGTCGATAGATTTTCTAAAAATGCCTGAATGCGTGATCAATGAAGTGCCTGTGTATCTTAATGCTAAAGAACAATCAGTATATGACCACTTTCGTGAAGAGATGGTCCTTGAATTTGGCGATGAAGAAATAGATGCCATGAATGCAGCTGTCCTTTCAGGCAAACTCCTGCAAATGGCAAACGGTGCTATCTATGATGATGATAAAAACCCCCGTATTATCCACGACCGCAAGCTAGATGCTCTTGAGGATTTAATTGAAGGTGCTAACGGCAAACCTGTGCTTATTGCCTATTGGTATAATCACGATTTAGAGCGTATTAAGGCAAAATTCAATGTCAGAGAAATTAAAAATTCCAAGGATATTAAGGATTGGAACAACGGTGATATTTCTGTGGCAGTTATCCATCCTGCATCAGCGGGACACGGTCTCAACTTACAAAGTGGAGGTTCAACGCTTATCTGGTTCGGACTTACTTGGAGTCTGGAACTCTATCAACAAACAAATGCGAGACTTTGGAGACAAGGACAAAAAGAGACAGTGGTAATCCATCACATCATTACTAAAGGTACAATTGATGAAGATGTGATGAGAGCCTTGAAACGAAAGGAAAAGACACAATCCGATCTTATTAATGCGGTCAAAGCAAATCTTGGGAAAGAGAGGGATGCTGTATGATGGATGCATTTGAAAAACTGGCAAATGCCATTATTCTACAGGCAGTCAAGGATTATCGTTTTGCTTTAAAAAGACTAGCAAAACACCCTCGCAATGATTCTGCTTTATATACAAAACGTGAGGTTGAGTGCTTCCTTCATTCTGAATTATTCAATGTCCTTACCTCTCTCAACCCTGACATGTTAATTCAACAGCTACAAGAGGAGGTGGTGCGATGATGACAGCTAAGGAATTCTTAAAACAGGCTTACCGTTTGAATGAATTGATTAACTCAGACCTTGAAGAGTTGCAAAACTTAAGGGATTTATCAAGAAGTGTTTCATCCCCTGTGCTTGATGAGAAAGTCAGTCGAACCAAGAGTACTGACCCACCCTTTGAAAAGTATGTGATTAGGATAATAGATTTGGAGCAACAGATACAACATGAGGTTGAACGATTAATAAAGCTGAAATCAGATATCCGTGAAGCGATTAACCAGATGGAAAACGTGGATGAGAAGCTGCTCCTTCGCTACCGATACATTAACTTTCTTAACTGGGAAGAAATCTGTGTCAATCTTAATGTTTCTATGAGAACCGTTCATAGACTTCATTCATCCGCTTTGCAACACTTAAAGGTCCCCAAATAAAAGTTGGCACACTTTGGCACAGTTTGGCATATGATGACACTGTTTGTCCGTGGTGAAAGTTATATAATGGTAGTATGGAATATTAGTAAACGGAAGCCTTCACGGGAGCATTTCTCCTGCGAGGGCTTTTTGTATGGGCAAAAGGAGGTGCAAGTATGCCAAAGAAACCTAAGCGACCGTGCTCTTACCCCGGTTGCCCAGAGCTAACTGACAAGCGCTTTTGTGAAGAGCATAGCAAGAAGGAAGCTGCACGGTATGAGAAGTATCAGCGTGATCCAGCAACCCGTAAACGTTATGGTCGTGCTTGGAAAAGGATACGTGACCGTTACATTGCAGCCCATCCTCTTTGTGAGGAATGTAAAAGACAAGGAAAGCTGACCCCAGCGGCTGAAGTGCATCACATTCTTCCTCTTGCAAGAGGAGGAACTCACGATAGAAGTAATCTGATGGCTCTTTGTACTCCTTGCCACTCTGCAATCACTGCAAGAGATGGAGACCGTTGGGGAACCCGGTAGGGGGAGTCAAATCTCTACAGCTTTTCATTTGTGTAACGGGCGTGGGGTAACGCGTGAAAATTCGCGGTTTCAAACGAGGTAATAGGCCCATCGATGAAAAGAGGTGAGTGAATGGCCAAAGATGGAACAAATCGAGGCGGCGCCCGTATAGGCTCCGGTCAAAAGAAAAAACCACTTGCTGACAAAATTGCAGAGGGAAATCCCGGTAAAAGAAAGCTTGAAGTCGTCGAGTTCAAGAATACTGCTGACCTGAAGGGGCAGGAAATGCCAAAGCCAAGGGCCATGCTCTCCGCAGTGCAAAAGGATGGGAAAACCCTAGTAGCGAGTGAAATCTATGAAATTACATGGAAATGGCTTGAGGAGCGAGAATGTGCCCATTTGGTACTTCCACAGCTTCTAGAACGGTATGCCATGAGTGCGGCCAGATGGATACAGTGTGAGGAAGCGGTAACCGAGTTTGGTTTCCTAGCCAAGCATCCAACAACCGGCAATGCAATTCAAAGTCCTTATGTAGCAATGAGCCAAAGCTTTATGAGTCAGACAAACAGGCTATGGATGGAGATATATCAAATCGTTAGGGAGAACTGTGCTACAGAGTACTCTGGTTTAAACCCACAGGACGATGTGATGGAGCGACTGCTATCTGCCCGCAGAGGAAAATAAAGATGAGGAGATATGATGTAATGAGTAAGAGATATTTAACAGCAGAAAGTGTATGTGCTGGACATCCTGATAAACTATGCGACATTATTGCAGATAGCATTTTGGAAGCATGCCTACGTAAAGATAAGGCATCACGTGTCGCTTGTGAGGTAATGGCAACCAAGGGAAAAATTATCGTGGCGGGCGAGATCTCCTGCAGCGAGAAAGTGAATATTAGAGACATTGTAAAAACTGTACTAAAGGATGTGGGATACAATCCTCTAAAATTTTTGATTTATGTATATGTACATAATCAAAGTGTAGATATTGCGGCTGGTGTGAACACCGCACTGGAAGCACGAAATGGGATAAACGAACAGTACGGTTCCATCGGTGCTGGAGACCAGGGAACTATGTATGGCTATGCTACAAGGGAAACAAGAGAAATGCTTCCCCTGCCCCTTGTACTTTCCCACAGAATCGTAAAGAGACTGGATGATTGTCGCAAAGGAAAACTGATAAAAGGGATTCTTCCTGATGGTAAAGCACAGGTAACTGTGGAGTATGAAGATGACACTCCAGTAAGAATAAAGACGATTGTGATTTCGGTACAGCATGATAAGAATAAAACACAGGACGAACTTAAGGCGGATATCCTTAACAATGTCTTATGGCAGTGCTTTGAGGACTTCCCTTTTGATGATGAAACCGAGCTTCTTATCAATCCGTCGGGGCAGTTTGTTCTTGGTGGTCCCGCTGCCGATACGGGTTTGACTGGAAGAAAAATCATGGTCGATACCTATGGAGGGCTTGCATCCCATGGGGGTGGTGCTCTTTGTGGCAAAGACCCAACCAAAGTTGACCGAAGCGGTGCTTACATGACTCGGTATATTGCCAAACATATCGTTTGGTGCGGTTATGCCAAGAAATGTGAAGTGAGTATTTCCTATGCCATTGGTAAGGCAAATCCTGTAGCCTTTACTGTAAATACCCTTGGCACTGGAACTGTTTCTGATGAAATACTAACTATTGCTGCTCAGGAGACTTTCAACTTAAGACCTGCGGCCATCATTGAAAAGCTGCGTCTAAGAAATGTGATTTATTCTGATACAGCGGTTTATGGTCACTTTAATAGTTGTCTGTTCCCATGGGAGGATGTAAATAAGTACAGTGAATTTAGAAAGGCGGTGGAAAAGTATGTTGATTGAAAAGATTAAAACAAAACAACTCATCCCCGCTGACTATAACCCAAGGAAGGATTTAAAACCGGGTGATCCAGAGTACGAGAAACTTAAACGTTCCCTTGAGGAGTTTGGGTATGTAGAACCCGTTATATGGAATAAAACCACAGGAAGAGTTATCGGAGGTCACCAACGCTTGAAAGTCCTGCTGAGTATGGGCATGGATGAAATAGAATGTGTAGTAGTTGAAATGGATGAGCAAAAAGAAAAGGCTCTGAACATTGCACTAAATAAAATAAGTGGTGATTGGGATAAAGATAAATTGGCGCTACTTATCACAGACCTAAATGCTTCTGACTTTGATGTATCTCTAACAGGTTTTGACCCAGGAGAATTGGATGATCTTTTTAAGGATTCCCTTAAGGATAATATAAAAGAAGATGATTTCGATGTAGATAGCGAGCTGAAAAAGCCCGCTATTTCGCATTTAGGGGATGTTTGGATACTTGGACAGCATCGACTTGTCTGTGGAGATAGTACAAGGAAAGACACCTTTGATGTCTTGATGGATGGAAAAGCTGCCAATCTGGTAGTTACGGACCCTCCATATAACGTCAACTATGAAGGTTCTGCTGGAAAAATAAAAAATGACAATATGGGTAATGAAGCGTTCTATGATTTCCTGCTTGCAGCATTCCAAAATACTGAAGCAGCGATGGCAAAGGACGCTTCTATTTATGTATTTCATGCCGATACGGAAGGACTCAATTTTAGAAGAGCATTCTCCGATGCAGGGTTTTATCTTTCCGGCACTTGTATTTGGAAGAAGCAATCCCTTGTTCTCGGTCGTTCCCCTTATCAGTGGCAACATGAACCGGTACTCTTTGGATGGAAAAAGAAAGGCAAGCATCTCTGGTATTCAGACCGCAAGCAGACCACCATCTGGGAGTTTGAGAAACCAAAGAAAAATGGCGACCATCCAACCATGAAACCAGTGGCACTTGTGGCATACCCCATTATGAATTCGAGTCTTAGTAACTGCATCGTGCTTGATCCCTTTGGTGGTTCAGGAAGTACATTGATTGCTTGTGAGCAGACCGATAGAATTTGCTACACCATTGAACTGGATGAAAAGTACTGTGATGTCATTGTGAAAAGGTATATTGAGCAAGTCGGAAACTCGGATGGTGTGTTTCTTTTAAGAGATGGTTCGAAATTTAGATATGGTGACCTGCCGGAGGTGAATGCAGATGAGTAAATTGACACTCGGTTCCCTTTTTGATGGTAGTGGTGGTTTTCCTCTAGGTGCTCTGCTTTGTGGAATTGAGCCGTTATGGGCTTCTGAAATTGAACCATTTCCTATAAGGGTCACGACTAAACGCATCCCACAGATGAAGCATTATGGGGATATCAATAAACTAAATGGTGCGGAGCTTCCGCCTGTAGATATCATAACATTTGGTTCGCCTTGCACCGATATGAGTGTGGCAGGTAAAAGAGCTGGTCTAGACGGAGAGCAATCCGTCCTTTTTTATGAAGCAATACGAATTATTAAAGAAATGAGGTGTAAGACCAATGGACAATATCCAAGGTACGCAGTCTGGGAAAATGTCCCTGGCGCATTCTCGTCAAATAAAGGAGAAGACTTCAAGGCAGTCCTCGAAACGGTCATCAGCGTCAAAGAGCCGAACACCTCGGTGCCTTTACCTGAAAAAGGACGATGGCCATACGCAGACATCTACATGGGAGACGGATGGAGTGTGGCATACCGAACTATTGATGCGCAATATTTCGGAGTCCCCCAGCGTCGTCGTAGAATCTACCTTGTCGCAGATTTTGCAGACAGATGTGCCGGAGAAATACTATTTGAGTCCGAAGGCTTGTCAAGGGATTTTACGCCGAGCGGCAGCCCGTGGAAAAGAACTGCCGGAAATGCTAAAAACAGCACTGGAAAAGCAGGCGATAGCATAACTTGCCTAAATGACCAAGGCGGGAAAGTGATGTCTGTTTCGGAGGATATTACCGCCACACTTCGGGCGGAGGAACATGGACATCAGCCTTGCGTAATGCAGTCAAGTGGATTTTGTACCGAACACAGCGCCAAGAGCCGAAGTGTAGGTTATGAGGAAGAACGCTCTCCTACCCTTCGTGCAGGGGTTGTTCCAGGTACAGTCATGTCCTTTGAACCTGGTGCTGTTTCACGCATTGGTGGCCATACAGATAAAAACTTAAGTGGATCACTTCGTGCAAACATGGGAGATAACCAAACGGCTGTTGTCATTGAAAATCATCCAACTGATAGTCGTGTAAAACTGTCAGAGGATAATAAAGTACAGACGCTGACCTCTCGGATGGGGACTGGCGGTGGGAATGTACCCCTTATTATGAACACACCTAAAACATTAAAAATCCGCTCTGGCTGTGAAGGCGGCGGTAAGGGTGCATTGATACAGGATAATAAGTCTGCCACTCTTGGATGCAATAATGACCAGACCGTTTTTGTACCTACCGCATATGGCATCTGTTCTAATAAAAGTAATTCTATGCAGTCAAGCAATCCACATAGCGGTATATATGAAGCGGATACTTCTCGAACCATTGATGCCAATGGAGGAAATCCAGGATGTAATCAAGGTGGTATTGCAGTTGTTGCTTTGCAAGGCTCGATGATTGGAAGAGAGGATAAAAACGGTCCCCAAGGAAGCGGTATAGATGAAGATGTTTCTTTTACGTTGAATACCACGGATCGTCATGCTATTGCCTATGTTATGACAACCGGAGCCTATGCACAGGTTGAAGAAGATAAAGCACCAACTTTATTGTCGAGAGATTACAAGGATGCCCCTGTAGTAACTCAACCTTCTTACGGTATTGATCGGGCAGCCTTTAATCAAGGAAAGAACGCGCTATATAAACCTTCAATAGATAAAGAACAGCAACCTACACTCACGGCAAAGGGGCCTGGAGCAGTGGCACAACCAGCATCCTTTTACCCTCAGATGAAAGCTGAAAGTCAATGCTATAGGCAGGATGGTACATCAAATGCGCTTATCAATGGCACTAATCCAGGTTATCAAAACGGATTGGTTGAACCAGACTATATCGTCAGAAGGCTTACACCAACCGAGTGTGCTAGATTGCAAGGCTTCCCCGATGATTGGTGTGATGATCTTGGTACGGAAAATCCTACAGAAGATGAAATTTTATTCTGGACGGAGGTTTGGGAAACCCACCGCAAAATCATAGGTAAAAGCAGTAGACCAAAAACAAGAAAGCAGATTATAAAATGGCTTAACAATCCTCATTCAGATTCAGCCGAATACAAAATGTGGGGCAATGGTGTAGCACTTCCATGCGTCTGTTTTGTGTTGACTGGCATTGTGTTATCTACACAAAATACCGCCGATGAATAAACAGTAACTTCTACAGAAAGATACTCTAAATGACTTGATATTAACAGCCTTTAGAGTGATATATGTACGTACCGAAAATAGAAAGGCGGTATGAAAATGAAGATTAACTATAATGTTACAGGACCCAAAAGAAAAGCACTGGTTAACGCAATCAGCCAAGAACTGAATGTTCCTATTAAATACCTCGGGGCACCTACATTTGCCTATGAGG
>JAEXLY010000046.1 GCA_023444765.1 Pseudomonadota bacterium
GCGGGGGGGCCCGCGGGGGGGGCCCCCGCGCCCCGGGGCCCACGACGCCGGGCGGCGCGTGTTCGCCCCCACCCTGGTGCTGGATCCGGACCCGGGCAGCGCGCTGATGCGCGAGGAGATCTTCGGCCCGGTGCTGCCGCTGCTGCGGGTGGACTCGCTCGACGAGGCCCTCGCCTTCGTCAATGCACGCGAGCGTCCGCTGGCCCTGTATCCCTTCAGCGACGATCGCACCAGCGTCGAGCGGATCCTGGGCAGCACCCTGGCCGGCGGCGTGACGGTGAACGACACCCTGGTGCATTTCGGGATCAATGCCCTGCCCTTCGGCGGGATCGGTGCCAGCGGCATGGGCGCCTACCACGGCCGCGCCGGGTTCGACGCGATGAGCAAGCAGCTGCCTGTCGTGTGGCAGTCTCGCCTGGCCGGCAGCGACCTGCTCAGGCCCCCGTACGCGAGGATCGCCAGGCTCATCGGCTGGCTCGCGCGCTGAGGATTCCCGCCGGGCGGTCCCGTACAGGCTGCTGGACGTCGCCGGTGGCGCGATCTCACGCGCCTGTCGGCGGGCCGATAACGTTTGCGGCATCCTCACGCGGCCGCCCCATGCACCGTCCTTCCCCCGATCGGCCGCGAGGCCGGCGCAGACCCTTGCTACGCGCCGGAGCCACGCTGTTCCTTGCCTGTGCTGCGGGGGCGCTCCAGGCCGGGCAGGTGGACTTGGCGAGCCTGTCGCCCGAAGGCCTGCTCGACATCGGGATCGTCACCGCGTCCCGGCCCCCCGGCAGAGCTCGCGCGCGCGCTCCGCGATCCAGCTCATCGGTGGCTGAAGGGATGGAAACCGTCGCCCAGCGCGGCTACCTCGCGCGGCCGGATGCCAACTGCTGCAGGGATACCTGATTCGTCGTCCGTTGCCGGCACGCGACTTCGCGGTCCGATGGCTTCATCCGGCGCACGGTCGCGGGTCGAGTTCTCCGGCCGCACCGGCACACGCGCACGCGTCCGGCTGGCCTCGCCCGGGTTCAAGTGTCCTCCGCCGCCGCCGATAACAACTGAAATCATCTCGTGCCCGGGCCATGCTCCTCGTGCCGCCTTGCGGGTCCACCCCGCGCGCAACTGCGTCTCCGGTCCGCGGCGGGCGCCACGGCGTCGGTGGCCGCGACAGCAGGCCAGGCCCATGAGTGGCCATCGGAAGTCCGGCGCGACCTCGTCGCGGGCCGACGCGGAGCTGGACCGCATCTGGATCCGCAACCTGCTCGATGCCTCGGACGAGGTGATCTACTTCAAGGATCTGCAGAGCCGCTTCCTGCGTGTCAGCCTGGGCATGGCCAACCTGCACGGGATCACCCAGCAGCAGGCCTGCGGACTGACCGACTTCGACCTGTTCGCCGAGGCGCACGCCGCCAGCGCGCTGGCCGACGAGCGCGAGGTCATCCGCAGCGGCGTCCCGATCCTCGACAAGGAGGAGTGCGAGCGCTATGCCGACCGTGCCGAGCGCTGGGTCTCGACCAGCAAGTTCCCGCTCTACGACCTGGCGGGCAACATCGTCGGCACCTTCGGGATCTCGCACGACATCACCCGGCGGGTCCTGGCCGAGCAGGAGATGGTCCGCCTGGCCGAATCCTCGGCCGCGGCCAGCGCGCGCCTGGCAAGGGTGGAGGCGCAGCTGCGCTCGGTGCTCAACGGCTCGGCCGATGCCATCGCCCAGTACGCTCCGGACCTGAGCTACCGCTATATCAATCCGGCCGGCGAGTGCCTGCGCGGCAGGCCGCTGCGGGAACTGGTGGGCCGCACCGATCGCGAGGTCGGGCCCGCGCACGAATCGGCCGACTCCTGGGAGGCGGCGCTGCGGCGGGTGCTGGCCACCGGCGAACGCTGCGAACACGAGTTCTCGATGCAGCACCCCGACGGCAGCCGGGGCTGGTTCCACACCACCCTGTCGCCCGAGACCGACGAGCACGGCGCGGTCGTCGGCGTGCTGACCTCCACCCGCGACGTCACCGCCAGCAAGCGCGCCGAGCTGGCGCTGGCGCACCAGGCCATGCACGACCCGGTGACCGGACTGGCCAACCGCTACCTGCTGATGGACCGCCTTGGACAGTCGCTGCTGCGCCTGGAGCGCTCGCCGGGCCAGGTGGTGCTCGTCTTCGTGGACCTGGACCAGTTCAAGGCGGTCAACGACAACTATGGCCATGAAGTCGGCGACGAACTGCTGGTGCAGGTGGCCACCCGCCTGTCGTCCATGCGCCGGCGCGAGGACACGGTGGCCCGACTGGGAGGGGACGAGTTCGTGCTGCTGTGCGAGAACGTCCAGTCCGATGGCAGCGCGCGCGAGATCGCCGGGCGGATCGTCAGCGCGATGGCCGAGCCCTTCCACCTCGGCACCGGATTGCAGCTGCGGTTGTCGGTCAGCGTCGGGGTCGCGGCGGCCCGCGACCCGGCGGTTGCCGCCGCCGCCCTGCTGCGCAATGCCGACACCGCGATGTACCGGGTCAAACAGCACGGCCGCAATGGGTTCCACGTGTTCGATGCGCGCGCCGACGGCGCCGCCGACGGGCCGCTGCAGCTGGAGGCGGATCTCCAGCACGCGCTCGCGCTCGGGCAACTGGCGCTGGCCTACCAGCCGATGCTGTCGCTCGACGACCGGCGCCTGCTCGGGTTCGAGGCGCTGCTGCGCTGGCGCCATCCGACCCGCGGCACCCTGCTGCCGGGCGACTTCCTGGCCACGGCCGAACGCCTGGGGTTGATGGGCCTGATCGGTGCATGGGTGATCGACGCCGCCTGCGCGCGACTCGCCGCCTGGTCGGACGCCGGGGCGCGTGCGGACGGGGCATCGCTGGTGATGGCGGTGAACGTCTCCGCCAGCCAGCTGCGGGCGGCGGGGTTCGCCGGACAGGTCCGCGACACCCTGGTCGCGCACGGACTCTCGCCCGGTCGCCTGCGCCTGGAAATCGGCGAACGCGACCTGGTGCAGGACGATCCACGCATCGCGGATGCGCTGGCCCGGCTCGCCAGCCTCGGCGTGCAGCTGGCGGTGGACGATTTCGGTGCCTCCGTGGCCTCGCTCGCGCGGCTGTCGCAGATCCCGGTGGGCGTGGTCAAGCTCGGACGATTCACCGGCCTGCGGCAGCGCGAGATCGCGGCCGCGGTGATCGCGACCGCGCACGGCCTGGGCATGAGCGTGGTCGGCGCCGGCATCGAGGATGCCGGCCAGCTGGCCGAACTCAGCGCACTGGCCTGCGACGACGGACAGGGCTTCCTCCTGGGTCGTCCGCTGGACGAGGAGGGCGTGGACAGGCTGCTGCGCGGCGAGGACGCCGATCCGGCTGTGTCATAGTGCCCGGCCGACCTGCGGCCCGGGCCGCGAGCCACGACACGAAGCCATGCGCATCGCCAGCTGGAACGTCAACTCCCTCAACGTGCGCCTGCCGCACCTGACGCAGTGGCTGCAGTCCTTCGCCCCCGACATCGTGGGCCTGCAGGAAACCAAGCTCGACGATCCGCGTTTTCCCGACGACGCGCTCGCCGCGCTGGGCTACCGCAGCGTGTTCTGCGGGCAGAAGACCTACAACGGCGTGGCCATCCTCGCGCGGGACCGGGCGATCGGCGAGGTGCAGTACGGCATCCCCGGTTTCGAGGACGAGCAGAAGCGGGTGATCGCGGCCACCGTGGGCGAGGTGCGGATCGTCAACCTCTACGTGGTCAACGGCCAGGACGTGGGCACCGAGAAGTACGCCTACAAGCTGCGCTGGATGGAGGCGGTTCGCGCCTGGCTGGCCGAAGAGCTGCGGCACCATCCGCGGATGGTGGTACTGGGCGACTTCAACATCGCGCCCGATGCACGCGACGTCCACGATCCGGTGCTGTGGAACGACAGCCACATCCTCACCTCGGCCGCCGAGCGCGAGGCCCTGGCACGGCTGCAGGCGCTGGGCCTGCATGACGCCTTCCGCCTGCACAGCGACGAGGCCGGCATCTTCAGCTGGTGGGACTACCGACAGGCCGCGTTCCGCCGCAACCTGGGCCTGCGCATCGACCTGACCCTGGTGTCCGACGCGCTGCGCGCCGAGGCGATCGAATCGGGCATCGACCGCGAACCCCGCACCTGGGAGCGTCCCAGCGACCACGCGCCGGCCTGGGTCCGGCTGGCTGGCTGATCGCGCGCCGCCGCGCAGCGTCCCGTCGGCACGGTCCGGCCTTGCCCGGCGCGGCGCATGCGATGGCGGACTTCAGCGCGCGTCGCGCGTGTCCAGCCGGCGCTGGAAACAGTGCGGGCCTGCCGGATGCATCCATCCCTCGGGCGCGTCGTCGCCGCCCGTGCGGCTGTCGCTCGCGAACACGGCGCACAGGCGGTAACGGTCGCGACCTTCGACACCGTAGCCGTAGGGCATTGCGGTATCGGGTTCGGCGAGCGACAGACTGCGCGCGGTGGTCTCGCCCAGGCCGTCCAGCGACCCGGGCAGGGCGTCGAACTGGCGCGCGTGCGCGCGTACCGCGGCATCGATCCGCTGCAGGTCCTGCACGCGCCGCTCGTCCAGCCGCGCCTGCCGCTGCGCGTCGGGCAGGCCGATCACCATCAGCGCCGCCATCACCGTCGCCGCGATCACCACGCCTGCGACCACCACCAGCAGCCGGCCGCTCATGCCTCACGCTCCTCGCCGCGCAGGTCGGCCAGGTACCAGGCGAACACCGTGCCCGCGATCGCGCCCGCCACCAGCACCTTGAGCACGAAGCGCAGGCTCAACTCACCGCCCAGCGCGCTGTAGACAAGGGTGACCAGGTCGCCGACCAGCACGGCCGCGGCCACGAACAGCGTCAGGTAGGTCAGCCAACGGCGGACCGCCGACAACCGCTGCGAGGCATCGCGCGCGACCTCGCGCCCGACGCGGTGGGCGGTGAAGGCGAACACCGGGAACGCCACCAGCAGCGTGGCCACCGACCAGCGCATCGATCGCGCCAGGCCCTGCACGCGGTACTGCGGATCGGCAGGATCGGGCAGCGCCACCTCGATCAGGTCGAACAGCAGGCTGCCCAGGTGCCAGGCGGAGAGGTACAGCGTGGTGAACAGCACCAGGTACTGGAACGCGTCGCGCGCCGACAGGTAGGGGCGTGGCCGCGGCACAGGGACGCGGAAGGCGACATCGGCCCATGCCGCAAGCGGCGCGCGGATCTGCTCCGGGGCCCATCCTGCCGCCGCCAGCGCGGCCTCGACCTCCTGGCGCGATGCACCCGCAGCCAGGGCGTCGCGGACGAAACGTTCGAGTTCCTGCGCAGCCGATGCCATGTGTCTGCCTGCCGGTGGGTGAAAGCGCACGCTGCGCCACACGAAGGATGCGGTCAAGCGCACCGGCTGCAGTAGAGGCTGGCGCGACCCCCGGTCCACCGTCGCGCACCCGCGCATCCGCCCCGGGCGTCGCGGTGCGTTCGCGCGCCGGTCGTCCGGGCAGTGGGACTGGCGGGGAGCCTCCCCCGGGGGCGCCCCCGGG
>JAEXLY010000061.1 GCA_023444765.1 Pseudomonadota bacterium
TGAAGCTTTTCGCCCCAGGGAGCCGCACATTCTGTCACGGCCTTCTTGCTTCGTCAACACCCCGTGAGGAGCCTTGACCCTCCCTTCAGCTTCGGCCCCGGGGGGCGTTTCGTCGAAGGGAGCCGCATATCCTAGCGCGCTTTTCCGATTCGTCAACGCCCTGTGAAAGGCCGTGACGGTTGGTTAAGCGCCCCGCCAGACAGCTCCGTCGGGCCGATCATCATAGGCCCTTTGCTGGCGGCTGTCACACTGCGGACACGCGCCGGTGCGTACCGCCCTCACACGGCCGGGGCCGCGTTCCCTCCGCCCGGCTTCGGGCCGAGGGCCTCCAGCGCATGCCCAAGTATCCACTCCGGCGCCCGGTCGACCTCGACCACGCTCACGTCCGGCTCGGCAGAGGGATCCTCGAGCGCCTCGAACTGGCTGTCGAGCAGCGAAACCGGCATGTAATGGCCGCTGCGCGCACGCATGCGGGCTGCGATCAGTTCCCGCGTGCCGCGCAGGAACAGGAAGCGCAGCGGCAGGCCCGTTTCGCGCAGCATGTCGCGATGGCGGCTGC
This sequence comes from Pseudomonadota bacterium, assembly GCA_023444765.1. Lineage (GTDB taxonomy): Bacteria > Pseudomonadota > Gammaproteobacteria > Xanthomonadales > Xanthomonadaceae > Luteimonas. The sequence continues at coordinate 560 of JAEXLY010000061.1, forward strand.
GCAGGCCCGAGAATGCCAGCGACACACGCTCGCCCGCCGACACGCGCCGCTGCAGGTCCTCGGCAATACGTTGCACCCACGGCAGGCGCATGGCGTCGGTCAGCGGCTGGCCACCGCCCATGCGTGCGCGTGCTTCCACGCTGTGGAAATCGTCGGCATCGAGGAAGGTGGCGGGCCAGGCGTCCGCCAGGGCACGCGCGATCGTCGTCTTTCCGCTGCCCGACACCCCCATCACGACCACCGCGACCACGTGCGATCCGCTCATCCGGGCACCTCGACCCGCACCGCGTAGCGGCGTCCGGCTTCGACGCCGGCAATCCGGTTGCCGGGCAGGCGCTGACCGTCGACATCCACGCACTGCTTCGCAAGGCCCGACACGCGCACGATCCCGATATCGAATTCCGCGCCGCGGAAGTACCGCAATGCCCGCGCTCCCGGCCAGTGCGAGGGCAGCTGGGGCGCGATGCGCAGGCCGTCGCCCTCGCCGCGCAGGCCCAGCAGCGATTCCACCAGGCAGCGGTACATCCAGGCCGCCGTGCCGGTATTGAACAGCTGGCTGGAACGCCCGGCCGTGCGCGGATGCAGGCGCCACGCGCCGCGATAGTAGTTGGGGACGAACACCGGCAACTGGCCACGCTGGCGGCATTCGTCGGCATCCGGGCCGGGCAGCATGGCACGCAGCGTCCGCCAGGCGCGATCCGCGTCGCCCACCGCGTAGAGGGCGTGCATCCAGAACGCGGCCGCATGGTTGTACACCGCGCCGTTCTCGGCAGAGCCCGGGAACTTCTGCGTCAATCGCCCCACGTCCTCGCGCATGCCCGTGTAAGGCGGCCCGAGCATGGCTACGCCATGTGGAGAGGCGAGCTCGGCCTCGACCGCGGCGACCATGCGCGCGCGCCGGTCCTGGTCGGCCGCGCCGCTGAGCATGGCCCAGGACTGCGGGTTGAGGTAGATGCGTCCTTCCGCATCGGCGCGCACGCCGAACGTCACGCCATCGTCGGTGATGCCGCGCGCGTACCAGTCGCCATCCCACAGCTGCGCATTGACCGCATCGTTGAAGGCAGACGCACCTTCGCGGAAAGCCCGCGCGGGGCGCCCGTGACGCTCGCAGATGCCCGCCCACAGGTCCAGCGCGTGCGCGCTGGCGAGCGACAGCCAGCCCGACACCCCGCGCCCCTTCCACCCGACCATGTTCATCGGGTCGCACCAGTCGCCCTGCGCGATCCAGCTCAACCCGCGCTCATCGCGCTGTTGCAGCAGCCAGTGCATCGCCTGGTCGATCCGTGCGGCCACGGACGCCGCCCTTCCGCCACCATCGAAGACGACCTCATCGAGCACGGCGTGGTCGCCGGTTTCGTCCAGATAGGCCTGCAGGCAGACCGGAAGCCACACGCAGTGGTCGGTGTGGGGCACCTGGTTGATGTACTTCAACTGTGCGCCCTCGGCCAGCAGGATCCCGTCGGGCATGGCGCCACCGGGTTCCTGTTGCGAGAGCGCCAGCAGGAACGCCTGGCGCGCGACCTCCGGTCGCAGGTAGGCCATGCCCATCTGGTCCTGCAGCAGGTTGCGCGTCTGCGGGTCGGTGGTGAGGCGGTTGCTGTCGCCGTGGTAGTACACCTGGCGCGGCAACCAGTGGTTGGCGAAGGCGTCGAACCAGGGATCGGGGGTCTCGACCCGGACGCAGCCACGCGCCGGCGCCAGCCGCGATTCCATCGCGGACGCGGCGCCTTCGAAACCCCGGGGCGAAAGAAGGCGGGCGCGCAACGCCCGCGCTTCGCTGTCGTCGCGAACGGGTGCGAACAGGAAGCGGAAGTCCTGCGCCGCGCCGTCCCGGAGCTCGAGCCGGTACTGCAGCGCAGCCACCGGTGTTTCATACAGCGCTTCGCCACCGCCGAGCGTTGTGCAGCCGACGATCGCGTCCGGCGCATGCAGGCCGCCCTCGCCTTCGAACGCGGCCTGGTTCGCCTCCCAGGCATCGGGGCGACGCTCGTGCAGCAGCACGGTGCGCTCCTTGAAGTCGCGCTGACGGAACCAGTCCTCGACCTTCTGGTAGGGCGTGACGCTGTCGCAGACGATGCCCCCCAGGTCGGGACGGTAGCGCCCGGACTGGTTCATCCACGACATGTAGCCGACCGGAAAGTAGGGGTAGATGCTCAGGCGGCGCGCGCGACCGGAGACGTTGCGCACGCGCAGCGTCCAGAGTTCGGCCACGTCATCGGGCGGCAGCGAGACCGCAAGCTCGACTTCGATGCCGTCGCAGCGCACCGTCCACGCCGCATCGCGAACGCCGACGGAGAACCGGAAGCTTTCTGGCATCCGGTTCACCGGCGCATGCGGCGCCGAGAACAGCACCGCGCTGTCCTCGTCCTTGACGTAACAGAAGCGGCCCGGATGGTGCGCGTAGTAGGGCTGCTCCGGCTGCATGAAGGTCCTGGCCTCCAGCGCCGGCCCATGCGCGTACTTCGCTGGTTCGGGCTGCATGAACTGCGCGGTCGCGTAGCCGCGGCAGTTGAGCTGCAGCAGCATGCGCCGGTTCCACAGGAACGTGGACGCTTGCGGCATGGCCGTGGGGCTGGTGAGCACGCAGCGGCGGCCACCGTCCTCGAACCTGCAGAACGGATCGCTCATGCCGCGGACTCCCGCCGCGCCTGCAGTTCGACCTGCATCTGTGCCACCGCGCGGTCGTCGAGCGGGTAGAAACGCATGACCAGTGCCGCCAACAGAGCGACTGCGCCGGGGAACACGGTCAGCAGCAGGGCGATGCCCTGGCGCGAGGCATCGCTCTGCGCTTCGTTGGCCACGTACCCCAGCGCCGCCAGCACCCAGGCGATCAGCGCCGATGCCAGGGCGCCGCCCAGCTTCTGCGAGAACGTCGCGGCCGCGAACGTCATCGCGGTGGCGCGCCGGCCCGTCGTCCATTCGGTGTAGTCGGCGCAGTCGGCGTACATCGAGAAGGCCAGCGGCGACTTGGGCCCCAGGAGCAGGCCGATCAGGGTATTGATGGCCAGCAGCAGCCAGATCTGGTCGGGTGGCACCAGGTACATCGCACAGCTCAGCACGCCCACGGCCGCCATCAGCCAGATCATCAGGCGCCGCTTGTCCACGTGGCGCGTCATCACCGGCGTGAGCGCCGCTCCGACCGCCAGCGCCACCGAGTACACGCCCAGGAACGTGCCGGTGAGCTCCGGACGCCCGACGTAGTACTTCAGGAAGTACACCAGCGACCCGCTGCGCATCACGATGGTGACCATGATCACCAGCGCCAGCACGAACAGCACCAGCCAGGGCCGGTTGTGCAACAGGTCGGCGATGTCCTGGCGGATCGCGCTGCGCTGCGACGGCGGCGGGGCGATGCGCTCGCGCGTGGTCAGGAACACCGTGGCGAACGTGGCCGTGGCGATCACACCGTACAGCGCGAGCGTCAGCTGCCAGCCCAGGGCCTCGTCGCCGCGACCAAGCCATTCGACCAGATCCAGCGTCAGCCAGCCCACCAGGGTGGTGCCGGCGAACGCGGCGATGAAGCGGAAGCTGATCAGGGTGGTGCGCTGCTGGCTCTCGGCGGTCATGACGCCCGAGAGCGCCGAGTAGGGCATCGACAGCACGGTGTAGGCCAGCATCATCAGGGTGAAGGATGCATACGCCCACAGCAGCCGGCCGCCCTGGTCGAGGTCGGGCACGGTCCAGGTCAGCACGCCGGTCACCGCCAGGGGCAGCGCGCCCCACAGCAGGTAGGGACGGAACCGGCCCCAGCGGGTGCGGGTGCGATCGGCCAGCGCACCGATCAGCGGGTCGGTGATCGCGTCCACGATCTTGGTCACCAGCATCATCGTGCCGACGGCGGCGGCCGCCAGGCCCATGACGTCGGTATAGAAGATCAGCAGGAAGGCCGAGATGTTGGCCCAGTACAGGTTGAAGCCGAAGTCGCCGACGCCGTAACCGGCCTTCTCCCGGAAACCCAGGCGCGCGCGCGCGCCGCCGTCCTCGCTGGTGGCTGCTGGCTGGACCATGTTCCTCCCGGCTTCGCGGTGGCCGGCGTCGACCCCGCGTGGTAGCGCTACCAAGAGTGCCGGGATCGCGGTGGCTTGGCAAACCAGGTTACCGATGTCACCGATCAACCGGTCCCGCGGCGCCCGCGCCAAGGGCTGCGCCGCACCGCGCGGGCGCGAACGCCGGCGGGAGCGTTCGCGATGCGGCTCCGTGGCGCCGGAGCGGGTGCGGGGGCGGCCGGGGTGTCAAGCCTTGTTCCGTCCCTCCCCGGGACCTACCCTGCCCCTGCCCGTCTGGCGCCGGCCGCGATGTCCTCCCGTTTCGTCCATCTCCACCTCCACAGCGAGTACTCGCTGGCCGACTCGACGATCCGCATTCCGGATCTGGTCAAGCGCTGCGCCGCGCTCGACCAGCCATCGGTCGCGATCACCGATCGCAACAACCTGTTTTCGCTGGTGAAGTTCTACCGTGCGGCGGAGGGCGCCGGGATCAAGCCGCTGGCCGGCGCGGACGTACTGGTGGCCGAGGGCAACGAACCGGCCTGGCTGCTCACGCTGCTGTGCCGCGACCACGACGGCTACCTCTCCCTGTCGCGCCTGCTCACCCGGGCCTGGATGCAGGGTCACCGTCACGACGGCGTGGTAGTGCGCCCCGACTGGCTGGCCGACGACGCCACCGGCCTGTTCGCGCTGGCCGGCCGGCACAGCTCCGCCGGGCACCAGCTGGCGGGTGGCCGCGACGACCTCGCGGGCCAGGCCCTCGCCGACCTGCAGCGCGTCTATGGCGAGGGCTGCTTCCTCGAACTCACCCGCTGCGGCCTGCCCGGCGAGGACGACTTCAACGCGTTCGCACTGCAGTCCTCCTCCGTACGCGGCATCCCGGTGGTGGCCAGCAACGACGTGCGCTTCCTCGATGCCGACGGCTTCGAGGCGCATGAGGCACGCGTGTGCATCGCATCGGGCCGCGTGCTGGACGATCCCAAGCGCCCCAAGGACTACGCACCCGGCCAGTACCTGAAGTCCAGCGAGGAAATGGCGGCACTGTTCGCCGACGTGCCCGACGCGATCGACAACACCGTCGCGCTCGCACAGCGCTGCAACCTCGAACTGCGCCTGGGCAAGTACTACCTGCCCGCCTACCCGGTGCCGGACGACGAAACGCTCGACACCTGGATCGCCCGCCAGTCGCGCGAGGGCCTGGAGCGGCGCCTGGCGAAGTATCCGCTCGCCCCCGGCCACACCCGCGAGAGTTACTTCGAACGGCTCGAGGTGGAGCTGGGCGTCATCACCAAGATGGGGTTCCCGGGCTACTTCCTGATCGTCTCGGACTTCATCAAGTGGGCCAAGGAGCACGGCATCCCCGTAGGACCGGGTCGCGGTTCGGGCGCCGGCTCGCTGGTGGCCTGGGCGCTGGAGATCACCGATCTCGATCCGCTGCCCTACGACCTGCTGTTCGAGCGCTTCCTGAATCCGGAACGCGTGTCGATGCCCGACTTCGACATCGACTTCTGCATGGACCGGCGCGACGAGGTGATCGACTACGTCGCCGCCAAGTACGGCCGCGACCGCGTCAGCCAGATCATCACCTACGGCACGATGGCGGCCAAGGCGGTGCTGCGCGATGCCGGCCGCGTGCTTGGCCACCCGTACGGCTTCGTCGACGGGCTGTCCAAGCTGATTCCGCTGCAGCCGGCCGACCCGCTGTCGCTGGAGGACGCGATCGGGCGCAGCAAGCGCGCGCAGAAGGACGACAGCTACGTGGTCGCCGAATTCCGCCAGCGCTACGAGACCGAGGACGAGGTCCGCGACCTGGTCGATCTCGCCCTGGAGCTCGAGGACCTGACCCGCAACGCCGGCAAGCACGCCGGCGGCGTGGTGATCGCGCCCTCGCCGCTGTCGGACTTCTGCCCACTGTTCGCCGAACATGACGAGGGCGGCCGCGGACGCAATCCGGTCACCCAGTTCGACAAGGACGACGTCGAAGCCGTCGGCCTGGTGAAGTTCGACTTCCTCGGCCTGCGCACGCTAACCATCATCGACTGGGCGGTGAAGGCGATCAACGCGCGCCGTGCTGCCGCGGGCGAGGAACCGCTGGACATCGGCGCGCTGCCGCTCGACGACAGGGCCAGCTACGAGCTGTTCGCACGCGGCGACACGGTGGCGGTGTTCCAGTTCGAATCGCGCGGCATGCGCGAGCTGCTCAAGCGCGCCAAGCCCGATACGTTCGAGGACATCATCGCGCTGGCCGCGCTGTTCCGCCCCGGCCCGCTGGGCTCGGGGATGGACCGGCAGTGGTGCGACCGCAAGCACGGGATCGAGGAGGTCAGCTTTCCGCATCCGGCGCTGGAACAGGTGCTCAAACCGACCTACGGGGTGATCGTCTACCAGGAACAGGTGATGCAGATCGCCCAGGTCCTGGCCGGCTATTCGCTCGGCGGCGCCGACCTGCTGCGCCGTGCGATGGGCAAGAAGAAGCCCGAGGAGATGGCCAAGGAACGCGCCAAGTTCGAGGCCGGCGCGGCGGCCAACGGGGTCGATGCCAGGACCGCGACCCAGATCTTCGACCTCATGGAGAAGTTCGCCGAGTACGGCTTCAACAAGTCGCACTCGGCCGCCTATGCGCTGGTGGCCTACCAGACGGCCTGGCTCAAGGTGCACTACCCGGCCGAGTTCATGGCCGCGGTGATGTCCTCGGACATGGACAACACCGACAAGGTGGTCGGCTTCCTCAACGAGGCCAAGGCCATGGGCCTGAACGTACTGCCGCCCGACGTCAACGCCTCGGCCTACATGTTCGAGGCGATCGACGGCGAGGAAGACGCCCAGGGCCGGCGCACCACCATCCGCTACGGCCTGGGCGCAGTGAAGGGCGTGGGCCGCGGCGCCTGCGAGGCGATCATCGAGTCGCGCGGCGGCGGCTACGCCGACCTCTACGACTTCTGCAAGCGCGTGGATTCCGGCCGCCTCAACCGGCGCACGCTCGAGGCGCTGATCCAGGCCGGCGCCCTGGATGCGCTGGCGCGCAACCGCGCCTCCCTGATGCTGCAGCTGCCCGAAGTACTCAAGGCCACCGACCAGATCGCGCGCAACCGGGCCGCGGGCATGTTCGACATGTTCGGCGGCGGCGGCGAGGCCGACATCCAGATCGAGCTGCCGCAGTGCGACGAGTGGCCGCTCAAGCAGAAGCTCGACGGCGAGCGCGACACGCTCGGACACTACCTCAGCGGCCATCCGCTCGACCCTTACCGCGAGGAGCTGCGCGCCCTGGTCGGGCATGACCTCGGCCAGCTCGACCAGCTGTGGGCGGCGCGCTCGGAATCCGAGTCGCGCGGCTGGCGGCCCGAGACCACGGTGGTGGTTGCCGGCCAGGTACTGGCGATGCGCAAGCGCGGCGATTCGCAGGCCTTCGTACAGATCGAGGACGGGCGCGGGCGGCTCGAGTGCGCCTTCTTCGCCGAGGAGTACTTCACCTACGCCTCGCTGCTCACGCGCGACCGCATCCTGGTGATCGAGGGTGGGCTGCGCGAGGACGAGTTCAGCGGCGGCTTCGCACTGCGCGCGCGACGCTGCTGGGATTTCGAGCAGGTCTGCGCACAGAACGCCCAGGGGCTGGCGCTGCGCCTGGACCTGCGCGTGGCGGGCGCGCTGGACCGCGTGGAGTCGCTGTTCGCGCAGCACCGGCCCGGCAGCACGCCGCTGCGCTACGAACTGCTGCTGCCCTCGGGTTCGGCCGGCAAGCTGGACGTGAACGGCGCCCACGGCGTGCGTGTCGCCCCGGACCTGCCCTCCACCCTGCGCAGCCTGCCCGGCGTGCTCCAGGTGCGGCTGGCGCTGGCGCGCCCCTGGGTCAACTGAGGCCGTCCGCGGCCGGGCGGCCGTCCGGCCCGGACGCCCGGGTACGGTGGAGGGGGGCGCAGTCGGCTAGACTTTCCGCTTCCCCGCAGCAGTCCCGGGCATGAATCCCAACTATCTCGACTTCGAACAGCCGATCGCGGACCTCGAGGCCAAGATCCACGAACTTCGCCAGGCCAGCAACGGTCCGGCGGTCAACATCGACACCGAGATCCATGCGCTGCAGGACAAGCTGCGCAAGCGTACCGCGCACATCTTCCGCGACCTCAGCCCCTGGCAGGTCTCGCAGCTGGCACGGCATCCGATGCGGCCCTACACGCTGGACTACATCAAGGTGTTCTGCGACGAGTTCGAGGAACTTGCCGGAGACCGCGCCTATGCCGACGATCCGGCGATCGTGGGCGGACTCGGCCGCATCAACGGCCGCCCCGTGATGGTCATCGGCCACCAGAAGGGCCGCGACACCAGGTCCAAGGTGCGCCGCAACTTCGGGATGCCGCGCCCGGAGGGCTATCGCAAGGCGCTGCGCCTGATGAAGATGGCCGAGCGCTTCGGGCTGCCGCTGCTGACCTTCATCGACACGCCCGGCGCCTACCCGGGCATCGGCGCGGAAGAGCGCGGCCAGTCCGAGGCCATCGCCCGCAACCTGATGGAGATGGCCGAGCTGAGGACCCCGATCATCTGCACCGTGATCGGCGAAGGCGGTTCCGGCGGCGCCCTGGCGATCGGCGTGGGCGACCGCACGATCATGCTCGAATACAGCACCTATTCGGTGATCTCGCCCGAGGGCTGCGCTTCGATCCTGTGGAAGGACGCGGCCAAGGCACGCGATGCCGCCGAGCAGCTGGGCCTGACCGCGCGCCGCCTGCGCGGCCTGGGCCTGGTGGACAAGGTGGTGCGCGAGCCGATCGGCGGCGCGCATCGCAATCCCCGCCAGACCGCGATCCGGCTCAAGACGGTGCTGATGAACGAACTCGACGCGCTGCAACAGCTGCCGCTGGACGACCTGGTGGCGCGCCGTTACCAGCGCCTGCGCGGCTACGGCGCCTACGAGACCGCCTGAGCCCCGCGGCGCGCAGCGCGAACCGGCAGGCGTGACCCGGCCCGGCCCACCCGGTACAGGCGACGCGGCGATCGCACTGGCGCCGCCGCTACTGCAAGGGTCGCTGCTGGTCGCCTGCAGCGGCGGCCTGGACTCGACCGTGCTGCTGCACCTTCTGGCCAGCGACCCCGGCGCGCGCGGCCGCGGGTTGCGTGCCATCCACGTCAACCACGGCCTGCACGCGGATGCCGGTGCATGGGCCACGCACTGCCGCCGGACCTGCCGCGACCTGGGCGTGGCGCTGGACGTGGTGGAGGTGAGCGTGGAACGCGACGGCGGCGAGGGCCTGGAAGCCGCTGCGCGCACCGCCCGCCACGCCGCCTTCGCCGCCGCGTTGGAGGCCGGCGGGATCCTGGTGCTGGCCCACCACCAGGACGACCAGGCCGAAACCTTCCTGCTGCGGGCGCTGCGGGCGGCGGGCCCGGACGGGCGCGGCGCGATGCGCCCCTGGCGGCGTTTCGCGCTGGGCTGGATGTGGCGTCCGCTGCTGGCCTGCCCGCGCGAGCGCCTGCTGCGCCACGCGCGGGCCCATGGGCTGCGCTGGATCGAGGACCCGTCCAACGCCAGCGACACGCACGAGCGCAACTTCCTGCGCAACCAGGTCATGCCGCTGCTGCAGTCGCGGTGGCCGCACGCGGCTGCGGCACTGGCGCAGTCCGCGTGCCTGCAGCAGGACGCTTCGGCGCTCCTGGCCGGGGCCGATGCGCAGGCGCTCGCCACCCTGCGCACGGCCGATCCGCGCTGCCTGCGCGTCGAACCACTGGCCGCGCTCGTGCCTGCGCGCCGGGCGCGCGTGCTGCGGCGCTGGGTGGACGAACTCGGCCTGCCGCCACTGCCGGCCCGTGGCCTGGAACGAATCGAACCCCTGCTGGCGAATGGCGACCGGGACCGCGGCGAGGTGGCCTGGCACGGCGCGGTGCTGACGCGCTGGCGCGACCTGCTCCACGCCGGCCTGCGGTCCGCGCCAACCGATACCAGGCCCGCGCCATGGGACGGCCGCGCGCCGCTGCACTGGGGTGGCAGCGAGCTGGCGCTGTGCCCGCCCCTCGCGCCGGACGAAGGTTTCGACGCGGAACCCGGCGCCAGCGGGCCCCCATTCATGGTGCAACCGCGACAGGGCGGTGAACGGATCGTCCTGCCCGGCCGCGCGCACTCCCACGCGCTCAAGCACGTACTCCAGGACCTGGGCGTGCCGCCCTGGGTCCGGGCGCGCCTGCCGCTGCTCTGCGACCGCGCAGGCACGCTGCTCGCCGCCGGCGACCTGGCGCTCTCGGCGCGTTTCGATGCCTGGCTGCGACGCACGGGGCGGCGGCTGTGGTGGCGCGCTGCGGACTGAGCATCCGGTCCAGCGCTGCCGACGGCGGCTGGCTTACACTTCGCACATGGGCCAGAACGCCGACACCAGCGCCACGCAGACCTCCCCGGTCGCCGATTTCGAATCCTCGCTCGACCAGCTCGAACAGCTGGTGGAGAAGATGGAACACGGCGAGATGAGCCTGGAGGAATCCCTCGCCGCCTACGAGCGCGGCGTGGGACTGTACCGCCACTGCCAGCAGGCGCTGGAACAGGCCGAACTGCGGGTTCGGCTGCTGGCCGATCCCGACGCGCCCGAACGCGCCGAACCCTTCCCCGGCCTCGATGCCGACGCCTGAACCCGGCGGCACCGGGCTCGAGGCCACCCTCGCCGGCTGGCGCAGCCGCACCGACCGGACACTCGCCGCCGCACTCGATGCGCTCGACGGCCGGACCGAACCGCGCCTGCTCGCGGCCATGCGCCACGCCGTCCTGCTGGGCGGCAAGCGCATGCGTCCGCTGCTGACCTACGCCACCGGCCGGGCCTGCGGCGCAGGCGACCCGTCACTGGATGCGGCGGCGGCTGCGGTGGAACTGGTGCACGCCTACTCGCTGGTCCACGACGACCTGCCGGCCATGGACGACGACGCCCTGCGCCGCGGCCAACCGACCGTGCACGTGGCCTTCGACGAGGCCACCGCGGTCCTGGCGGGGGATGCCCTGCAGACGCTCGCGTTCTCGCTGCTGGCCGGGGCGCCGGCATCCGACGCGTCGCGCGTGGCGATGCTCGCCGAACTGGCGGGCGCCGCGGGCGCGGCCGGCATGTGCGGGGGCCAGGCCTTGGACCTCGCCGCCACGGGCCGCGCGATACCGCTGGACGCGCTGGAGCGGCTGCACGCGCTCAAGACCGGCGCCCTGCTGCGCGCCGCGGTGCGACTGGGCGCGATCGCGGCCGGGGCCGACGCGGAGACACGCAGCGTCCTTGACGCGTTCTCGCAGGCCCTCGGCCTGGCGTTCCAGATCCGCGACGACCTGCTCGACATCGAGGGCGACAGCGCCACGCTGGGCAAGACCGCGGGCAAGGACGTCGCCCAGGACAAGGCCACGTTCCCCGCTTTGCTGGGCGTCGATGCGTCGCACGAGCGCCTGTCGGAACTCGCCACGCAGATGCGGCAGGCGCTGGGCAACCTGCCCGGCGACACCCGCGCGCTCGCCGCGCTGGCCCGCCGGGTGATCGAACGCGACCACTGAGCCGCCCCGCCCGCGGGACGCTGTCCTCAGAGCAGGCGCAGGGTCAGCGGGTAGCGGTAGTACTCGCCATTCCAGGCCTTGACCGCGGCGATTACGCCGCACACCAGCCACATCACCGCGATCGCACCCACCGCGGCCAGGAGCAGCAGCCCCGCCGGCAGGGTCAGGATCAGCCCCAGGCCCAGGGTCAGGACCGTGGCGCCCAGCAGCAGCAGGCCGATCAGGCACACCGCAGCGGCGTACAGGAACATGCTCAGGTTGAAGTTGAACGCCTCGCGCGCGTGCGCGGCGACGAAGGGCGAGGTATCGCGCTTGAGCAGCCAGACCACGCCGGCGGCCAGCATGCCGGCGAAGCCGGCGGTCCAGCTGGTCAGCAGCGCCAGCACGAGCGCGCCGGCATGCGCGCCCACCGCCCACTGCCGATCGGCCAGCGACGCGTCCCCACGATCGAGCATGGCATTCATCGTCCGACTCCCGCCGGAAACCGTCCGGCGCAGGAACGATGTTGCGTCCGGCCGCGGGGATCTCAACCCAACTGATGACCCAGGCGGCATCCGCGACCGGCCGGCGACCGCGCAAGCGCGGGGCCGCCGGGAGGAATTACTTGATCAGGCGGATGGCGACCGGATAGCGGTAGCGTTCGCCGCGGTTGGCCGCCAGCCCCGCCAGGACGAAGAAGACGATCGACACCACCCAGAGCAGGAAGGTCAGCGGGCTCGCGAGGCCGAGGGTGATCACCGTCAGCACGAACAGCACGATGTAGACGAACAGGAGCGTGAGGTTGAAGTTCAGCGCTTCCTTCGACTGGTCGATGACGAAGTCCTTGCCGGCCTTGTCCTTGTTGATCAGCCAGACCACCAGCGGCACGATGAAGCCGAGGATGATGCCCGACAGATGGGTGAGCATCGCGACGGTACGGTCGTCCTGGGCGGCTCCGTCGCCGTGAACCGGATTGGTCTCATTCATTGCGCATTCCCCGAGTTGATTGACTGCGATGTGGTCGACTGGATGCTGCGGCCTCCCCGGCCGGCGCGGCCAAGCATACCGTCAATCGGTACCCGCCACCGTCATCCGGCCCAACAGGATCGAGCCGGTGCGGATGTGCGAGCGCGGGTCGACGTCGCTGCCCACCGCCTCGATCGCCTGGAACATCTCGCGCAGGTTGCCGGCGATGGTGATGCCGTCCACCGGATGCGCGATGCCTCCCCCGTCCACCAGGAAGCCCGCCGCGCCGCGTGAGTAGTCGCCGGTGACGGTGTTGACGCCCTGCCCCATCAGCTCGGTCACGACCAGGCCACGCCCCATGCCCCGCAACAGCGAATCGAAGTCGCCCGCGTTGGCCGCGACCAGCAGGTTGTGCACGCCGCCGGCGTTGCCGGTCGTCTGCAGCCCGAGCTTGCGCGCCGAATAGCTGCCGAGCACGTAACGCTGCAGCACGCCCCCATCGACCAGCGCGGACGCGCGCGTGGCGACACCGTCGTTGTCCCAGGCGGCCGAGCGCAGGCCACGGCGCATGAACGGGTCCTCGTGGATCGAGAACCACTCCGGGAACAGGCGGGTGCCGACGCTGTCGAGCAGGAAGCTGGCACGCCGGTACAGCGCCCCGCCCGAGACCGCTCCAAGCAGGTGGCCGATCAGCGAGCGGGCGACCTCGGCCGGGAACAGCACGGGATATTCGCCGGTCGCAACGGGCCGGGGTTGCAGGCGCGCCACCGCACGCCGCGCGGCCTGGCGGCCGATCTCCTCCGGCGCCTGCAGGTCTTCCGCGGACAGCGCGAAGCTGTACCAGCCGTCGCGCTGCATGTCCTCGCCGCTGCCGGCGATCAGCGCGCAGCCGATGCTGTGGTGGCTGCCGCGCTCGCTGCCGACGAAACCGTGCGAATTGGCGTACACGCTGAGCGACGCACTGGTGCTGACCGAGGCCCCGTCCGAGTTGCCGATGCGGGCGTCGGCCTCGCGCCCGGCGGCTTCGCAGGCCAGGGCAAGGTCGACCGCACGGTCGGCGTCCAGCGCCCAGGGATGCCAGTCGTCGAAGTCGGGCCAGCCGTCGGGGCCCGGACGGGCCATGAGTCCGGCATCGGCCAGGCCGGCGGCCGGATCGTCCTCGGTGAACTTCGCGATCGCGCAGGCCTGCGCGACGGTGGCGTCCAGGCTCGACTCGCGCAGGTCCGCGGTGCTCGCGCTGCCCTTGCGCCGGCCGAAGTACACGGTGACGCCGATGCCGCGGTCGCGGGTGGATTCGACGGTCTCGACCTCGCCCATGCGCACGCCCACGTTCAGCCCACGCTCCTCCGAGCACGACACTTCCGCCTGGCTGGCGCCCTGCGCGCGACAGGCCTCGAGCAGGCGCGCGGCCAGCCCCTCCAGCCGCTGCAGGCGTTCGGGGCTGTCGTCTTCGATGGCGGGCACGGCAACGCTGTTCAATGGCTTATCCTGATGCGATGAGAGGAAAGGACGAAGACACCGGCGAGTTCCTGTCGCCCAGCCGCAGCCAGCAGCGCCGCGAAGCGCTGGACGTGCTGGAACTGGCCGGGACGCTGGCGGACCTGGAGCCGGGGCGGCTGGCGAAGCTGCCGCTGCCCGAACACCTGCTGCCGCATGTCGCCGAGGCGCGCCGCATCACCTCGCACATCGCCCGCAAACGGCAGCTGGCATTCCTGGCCAAGCAGATGCGGCGCGAGGACGACGAGGTGCTGGACGCGATCCGCGACGCACTCGACGCCGGCGGCGAGGCGGCCAGGCAGGAAACCGCGCTGCTGCACCGGGCCGAGCGCTGGCGTGAGCGGCTGCTGGACGAGGGCGACGCGGCGCTGGGCGAACTGCTGGCGGAATTCCCGCAGGCCGACCGGCAGAAGCTGCGGCAGCTGGTCCGCAACGCGCTGGACGAACGCGCGCGCAACAAGCCGCCGCGCGCGTTCCGCGAAATGTTCAAGCTCCTGCGCGAGGTGCTCGTGCAGGAGCAGTGATTGGTAATTGGTGACTGGTGATTCGAAAAGGCGGACACCATCCACGCCTCGCTTCCAGTCACCAATGCCGGAACACCAATCACGTATCTCAGGCCTTCGTTCCGCCGACCGTGATCTGCGACACCAGCAGCGAAGGCTGGCCCACGCCCACCGGTACGCTCTGGCCGTCCTTGCCGCAGGTGCCCACGCCTTCGTCCAGCGCCAGGTCGTTGCCGACCATGGTCACGCGCTGCATCGTTTCCGGGCCGTTCCCGATCAGGGTCGCGCCCTTCACCGGCGCGGTGATCCTGCCGTCCTCGATCAGGTAGGCCTCGGTGGCCGAGAACACGTACTTGCCACTGGTGATGTCGACCTGGCCGCCGCCGAAGTTGACCGCGTACAGGCCCTTCTTCACCGAACGGATCATCTCCTCGCGCTCGTGCGTGCCGCCCAGCATGTAGGTGTTGGTCATGCGCGGCATCACCAGGTGCGCGAAGGATTCGCGGCGGCCGTTTCCGGTGGGCGCCACACCCATCAGGCGCGCATTGAGCGTGTCCTGCATGTAGCCGGTGAGGACGCCGTCCTCGATCAGGGTGGTGCAGGCCGTGGGCGTGCCCTCGTCGTCGACGTTGAGCGAGCCGCGGCGGCCGTCCAGGGTACCGTCGTCGACGATGGTGACGCCGGGCGCAGCGACGCGCTGGCCCATGCGCCCGGCATAGGTGCTGGTGCCCTTGCGGTTGAAGTCGCCTTCCAGGCCATGGCCGACCGCCTCGTGCAGCAGCACGCCGGGCCAGCCGTTGCCCAGCACCACCGGCATGTTGCCGGCCGGCGCATCGACCGCCTCCAGGTTCACCAGCGCCTGGCGCAGCGCTTCGCGCGCGAATTCCTCGGGACGCCCGCCGCCGAGCAGCACGTCGTAGCCGTAGCGGCCGCCGTAGCCGGCGTAGCCGCTCTCGCGGCGCCCGTCCTGTTCCACGATCACCTGCACGTTGAGCCGCACCAGCGGGCGCACGTCGCCGGCCAGCACGCCGTCGCTGCGCGCCACCAGCACGGTATCCACGCCGCCGCTGAGGCTGACCATCACCTGCTTCACACGCGGGTCGGCCGCGCGCAGCGCGCGGTCCACGCGGCGCAACGCCTCGACCTTGGCGGCGTTGTCCATCGCGTCGACCGGATCGCGCGCCGGATACAGGCCGCCACCGCGACGCGCGATGGCCAGGCCCTGCGGCAGCCGCATGGTGCCGTCGCGCGCGATCGCCCGCGCCGAATGCGCCGCTTCCAGCAGCGCCTCGCCGTTGATGTCGTCGGAATAGGCGAAGCCTGTCTTCTCGCCGCTGATCGCGCGCACGCCGACGCCCTGCTCGATCGAGTGCGCGCCGTCCTTGACGATGCCGTCCTCCACGCTCCAGCTCTCGCGTCGCGAATGCTGGAAGTACAGGTCGCCGAAATCGATGCCGGGACCCATCAGGGCGCCGAACATGCGCTCGAGTTGCGGTGCGTCGAGTCCGGCGGGCAGCAGCAGGCGCGACTGGGCGAGGGTGAGCGTGTTGTCGGTATTGTCCATGCAGGGCAGTCTGGGGCCTGCGTCGGCGATCGCAAGCCCGGTGTCGGAATCAGTGGATGCGAGGAGCGGGGACCGACCGGGGCCCGGCGGCGGCCTGGGGCTGCGCGTCGACCACCTCGACCTTCGGATCCTTCCACGGGCCGGTCACGCGGTAGGTGCGCGCGTTCATCTCGCCCAGCGGGCGCTTGAGCATGGCGTTGGCAACCGCCCCCACCGCCGCGCCCACCGGACCGCCGGCGATCGCGCCCACCGCCGGCAGGAGATTGCCGGTGCGCGGATGCACCTCGATGATCTGGTCGTGGGTCTGCTCGCGCAGGTCGCTGCGGCCGCGCATGCGGATCTCGGCAGCAGGCCCGTCGATGGCCATGCCGTCGCTGCGCGCGGTCCCCCCTGCGAACTGCACGGTGCCGCCGATCCGGTCGAAGGCGAAGCCGCGCGAGAAGAAGTCGCGGAAGTCGAGCAGCAGGCGTCGCGGCAGCTGGGCGATGCCGAGCAGCCCGAGCACCCGCCCCGCGCCGGGTTCGACCTCCGCCAGTTGCCCGTCGGCGATCGCCACCGACAGCTCGCCGCGGATCGCTCCGAGCGCGAAGTCCCCGGGAGTGCGCGGCCATTCGGCTTCGAACCGCAGGCGTCCCTTGCCCCCGTCGATGCTGTTGCCGAAGCCCAGCCCCGCCATCAGTTCTCCGAAGTCGCTGCTGTCGGCCTCGACCCGCAACCTGGTGCGCGCCGAGGCCCCACGCCCGGTCCAGCTGCCGCCGGCATCCAGGCGCTGGCTGGCAGAACGGGTCTGCAGCTGCTCGATCTCGAGTCCGTCGGGCGTGGGGCGCGTACGCAGATCCAGCCGCCCCAGCTCCAGCGTTCCGAACCGGAAGTCCTCCACCTGCAACTGCAGCGGAGGGACCTGCGAGGGATCCGCATCGGCCGGCCCGGGCTGCGCCGTTGCGATCGCCGCGGGCGGCGGCGCCTCCGGCGGCGCGGACGCGACCAGCGCGCCAGGCTGCCAGTGCAGCCGCTCGAACGAGCCGTTCACCGGGCCGCGCGTCCCTCGCGGCACCTGCAGGGTGCCGGCCAACGCCTGTCCATCGAAGCGCACCCGGGTCAGCGCGGCATCCTGCGACACCTGCACGCGCGTGGCGGGGAAGCGGGTACCGAGCAGGCGCAGGGCGTCGACCTCCACGTCGATGCCACGCAATGCCAGGCCGCCATCCTCGCCGCCGCCTTCGCCACCGCCGGCCAGGCCGGTCCAGTCCAGCAGGTCGAGTTCAGGGGTGCGGCCTCCGACCACCAGCCCGGTGGCAGGCGGGGGCTCCGGCACCGTTGCCGCCCCCAGCAGGGCACGGATGCCGGTGCCGTTCCGGCCGCTGCGCGTGCGCAGCGCCACCCGGTCGCCCATCGCCACCGCCACCTCACCCTCCTCCATCGGCAGCGTCGCCGTGACCGTGGTGGGCAGGGCCTCGGATGCGGACTTGCGCAGCGGTTCGGGAAGTTCGAGGGCGGTGCCGACCAGGTCCGAGCGCAAATGCAGCCGGGTGGTACCGGCGCCGGCCCGCGCGTTGCGCGGCACGGTCACGCCGACCTGCCACAGCGAGCGGCCGTCCATGTACGGCGCAAGCCAATCCAGGCGGGGGGCCTGCTGAAGCAGCTCGGTCGCCGTCAGTGGTGCCTCGAGCTCGGCCTCGAACGCCGCGCCCGCATCGCGCACGTGACCGCGACCGGCGCGCAGCGACAGGGTGGAAGCGCGCCCGTCGCGCACCGCCGACAGGCCATCGCCGCGGAAACCGTGGCGATCGTAGCGGGCCACGCCCCGCACCCGCTGCAGCTCCAGCTTCCAGCGCGCGTCGCCGAGAACGATGCCGCGCAGGTCGACCTCTCCGTCCACGCCCGGCGCGGCGCCGCTGCCGTCGAGCGGCAGCGACAGTGCGAAGCGCGCGGCGAGCGGGCCGGATGCGGACAGGCTGTCCAGCGTCTCCTCGATCCCCTCGCGCAGGGGGCTGCGCCGCAGCAGGGCCAGCACCTGGCCGGCGTCGCCCGCCGGGCGCGCACGCACATCCAGCAATGCCTCCGAATAGTGATCCAGCCGCGCCTGCAGATCGCGCACGGCGACGCCGGCGATGCTGCCGCTGCCCTGCACACGGAATCCGTCGTTGATGAAGGCCACCTGGGCATCCAGGTCTTCCAGCTCCGGCCAGTCGCCCTGGAAGCGCACCGTGGCATCGTCCAGCCGCGCCTGGGCATGGAACAGGCCGCGATCCTGCTTTCCCTCGCGCGCGCTGAACGGCCAGTCGTCCAGGTCGCCGCGCAGCACGGCGCGCCCGCCGCGCACGCTGCCGGCGACCAGGGCGGTGTCGAGCCAGCGCTCCGCGGCATCGGGCATCAGGTGCCGCACCCAGAAGCGCCGGGCCACCGGCACATGTGCATCGTCGAGCTCCGCGGCCAGGTCGAGCAGCGGGCGCGTCCCGTCGTTCTGGAACCAGATGCCGCCACGCAGGTCGGCCGCATAGCCCTCGCCCTGCACGCGCAGGGCCGGCGTGCCGATCCGCAGGCCTTCGCCTTCGCGCCAGCCGACCACGTCCCCACGCAGCGTCACCGGGTGCGGCGCACCAAACCCCGAAGGCCAGTCGAAACGGACCACCGCGCCTGGATCCGGCACGAAGCGGAAGCCCTGGGCATCGCCGGAGACGACGCCCGCCAGCCCCTCGATCCCCGGGGTGTCGCGCACGCTGTCGAAGCGCAGGGACTGCACACTGGCCCGGGCCTGCAGTCGGCCCTGTCCGGCGCGGGCGACGGCGAGGTCGCGGATCCCCGCCTGCGGGGCGGCCGCGAGCAGCCAGCGGCGCAGGCCCGGGTCGAGACGATCGCCCAGCGACAGCAGGGCCAGCAGCGGCCCCGCATCGATCCGGCCGGCGTGCAGGGCGAAGCGCCCGCCGCCGGCGGCCGACAGCCCGTCCAGTACCTGTGGCGCATCGGCAGGGCCCAGGCGCAGGTGCGGTGCGTCCAGCTGCCAGCCCTCCGCGGACTGGCGCCAGCGGACGCGGGTCTCGACACGTTCGTAGGCCAGTCGCGGCGGTTCTCGCAGGCCCGGCAGCGCGGCGCCGCGCAGCGAGACATCGGTCATCGCCGCATCGAGCGTGGCCTGGCTCACACGCTTGTCGTGCAGCTCCAGCCAGAGCTGCAGGCGCCCCTGCCCGGACTCCATGCCGGCACCGGCGACACGCAGCAGCGGCGCCCAGGTGGCCGCATCCGCACGTAGCGCCGCGGCATAGGCGCGGCCGTCGCCGGCCTGGCGGTCGAGGTCGAGCGACAGGTCCAGTGGCGCCGCCGCCT
>JAEXLY010000069.1 GCA_023444765.1 Pseudomonadota bacterium
TGAAGCTTTTCGCCCCAGGGAGCCGCACATTCTGTCACGGCCTTCTTGCTTCGTCAACACCCCGTGAGGAGCCTTGACCCTCCCTTCAGCTTCGGCCCCGGGGGGCGTTTCGTCGAAGGGAGCCGCACATTCTAGCCCGTTGCTCCTTTCCGTCAACACCCTGTTTGCGGGCGTCTCTGGACCGGAACCGCCCGCTGGCGCGGACCCGGCGATGCGGGGCGCGCATTCTGCCCGGTCGAGAGCGTCCTGCATAGCCCCGGTCCGGGTGGATGCCTTGACTCTCCGGCACGGGTGCCGGATGTTGCCGGCGGTACCACCGATGGAGCCGTGCATGCAGCCCTTCCGATGCCTCGCCGCCGTGCTCGCGCTCAGCCTTTCGGGCTGCGCGAGCGCCGATACGCACTGGGTGGAGCTGGCCGGCGAGCGCTATACGGTGGAGGTGGCCGACGATGATGCCGAGCGTGCGCGCGGGCTGATGTTCCGCGACGCGCTCGAGCAGGGGCACGGCATGTTCTTCATCCACGACCGCACCGCGCCGCTGGCGTACTGGATGAAGAACACGCGCATTCCGCTCGACATCCTCTACTTCGACGATTCCCTGCGCCTGGTATCGCAGCAGCGCGACGTGCCGCCGTGCTCGGCGGGCGACGCCTGCCCCGCGTACCCAAGCTCCCGGCCTGCGCGATACGTGCTGGAACTCAACGCCGGCGAGGCTTCGCGGATCGGGCTGGCCGACGGCGTCCAGCTGCGGCTTTCGCCCTCGCTGCGCGCGAAGCCCTGAGCGCCGGTCGCGGCTTGCGCAAGCGCCCCCGGCGGCGCAGTCTTGGCCCATGGGTCGAATCCGACAGTTGCCTGAGTGGCAGGCACTCGCCTCCCTCGAGGACGCGGCGCTGCCGCTGCTCGATGTGGCCCTGCTGATCGCGCGCGACGAGTACCCCGATCTCGATCCGCGCCGCTACGCGATGCGCGTGCAGGGGCATGCGTCGCACCTGCGCCGCGCCGTCGAGCACGAATCCCGGCCGGCGTTGAAGATGCGCACGATCAACCAGTACCTGTTCGAGGAAGTCGGCTATGCCGGCAACCACGACGAGTACTACGACCCGCGCAACAGCTACATCAACGAGGTGTTCGACCGGCGCCTGGGCAATCCGATTTCGCTGGCGCTGGTACAGATGGCGGTCTCACGCGAGGTCGGCTTGCCGCTGGACGGGGTGTCGTTCCCCGGGCACTTCCTGGTGCGGCTGCCCGTCGACAACGGGGTGCTGGTGATGGATCCGTTTAATCGGGGACGCCCGCTGGACGTGGACGAACTGCGCGAGCGCGCCAGCGCCCACCTGGGCGGCGGCGTTCCCGACGACGACGCGCTGTCGCAGATCCTGCACCCGGCATCCAACCGCGCCATTCTCGTGCGCATGCTGCGCAACCTGCATGGGGTCTACCAGAAGCACGGCGACTGGGAGCGCGCCGTGCGCAGCGCCGACCGCATCCTGCACCTGCTGCCGGACGACACCGAGGCGTTGCGCGACCGCGGCATCGGCTACCTGGAGATCGGCCACCACGCCGGTGCGCGCATCGACCTGCAACGCTACCTGCAGCGCCAGCCCGGGGCGCCCGACGCGGCCGGCATCCGGCTGCGCCTCATCGACACAGGCCTGACGGCGGCGCGCCCGCATTGAGCGCGCCCGCCTGCAACTACAGCGGAATCATCTCGAAATCGTCCTTCGTCACGCCGCAGTCGGGGCAGGTCCATGTGTCGGGAACGTCGTCCCAGCGCGTGCCGGGCGCGATCCCGTCGTCGGGCAGGCCGGCCGCTTCGTCATAGACGAAACCGCAGACCACGCACATCCAGCTGCGGTAGGGCGTGTCGTTCATCGGATAATGGGCGCGCAAAACGTCGGAGAAGTCATGCCATTGTCCCATCCCACGCCCCGCGGCGAAACCGGCGCGCCGCGCGCGCGCGGGCTCTACGCCATCACCCCCGACCTGGACGATACCGGCCTGCTCCTGGCGAAGGTGGTGGCCGTGCTGCCCTGGACGTGCTGGCTGCAGTACCGCAGCAAGGCGGCCACGCCCGCCCTGCGCAGCGCGCAGGTCCGGGCATTGCTGCCCGCCTGCCGCACCCACGGCGTGCCCCTCATCGTCAACGACGACTGGCGCCTGGCCGCCGATTGCGGCGCCGCTGGCGCCCATCTCGGCGAGGACGACGGCGACCTGCAGGCTGCACGCGCGGCCCTGGGGCCAGGCGCGCTCCTTGGCGCATCGTGCTACGACTCCCTGGCGCGGGCACGCCAGGCGGTGACGGCTGGCGCCGACTATGTCGCCTTCGGCGCCTTTTACCCCAGCCCGACGAAGGCGGCCACGCGGCGCGCTTCGCCGACGTTGCTGCAGCAGGCCGCCGACCTCGGTGTGCCGCGAGTGGCGATCGGCGGCATCACCGCCGACAATGCCCCCGCCCTGGTCGACGCGGGCGCCGACCTGGTGGCCGTGGTGAGCGGGATCTTCGGCGCCGACGATCCCGCAGCGGCCGCGCAGGCCTACCTGCGCGCCTTCGCCGGGACTGGTGCCCCCCCGGCGGGCGTGCCGCCGGCGCGTTGATCCCCATCCTTCCGCAGTTGCGCCCCAGGATCACCGGAACATGAACCACCAACGCTCCCACGCCCTGTTCACCCGCGCCCGCGCCCTGATGCCAGGCGGCGTCAACTCGCCGGTGCGCGCCTTCAAGTCGGTCGGCGGGGAACCGTTCTTCGTCGAGCGCGCCGATGGCCCCTGCCTGTACGACGTCGACGGCAACCGCTACATCGACTACGTGGGCTCCTGGGGGCCGATGATCGTCGGCCACAACCATCCGGCGGTACGCGCGGCGGTGGAACGCGCGATCGGCAACGGCCTGTCCTACGGCGCGCCCTGCGCGGCCGAGGTGACGATGGCCGAGCGGATCACGCAGCTGGTGCCCTCGTGCGAGATGGTGCGCATGGTCAATTCCGGCACCGAGGCCACGCTGTCGGCGATCCGCCTGGCGCGCGGCGCGACCGGGCGCATGAAGATCGTCAAGTTCGAAGGCTGCTACCACGGCCACGGCGATTCGTTCCTGGTCAAGGCGGGCAGCGGCGCGCTGACCTTCGGGGTCCCCACCTCGCCCGGCGTACCCGGTGCACTGGCCGACCTGACCTTGACCCTGCCCTACAACGACTTCGACGCCGCCAGCGTGCTGTTCGAGCAGGAAGGCAAGGACATCGCCGGGCTGATCATCGAGCCGGTGGTCGGAAACGCCAACTGCCTGCCGCCGCGCGAGGGCTACCTGCATCACCTGCGCGAACTGTGCACGCGCCACGGCGCCCTGCTGATCTTCGACGAGGTGATGACCGGCTTCCGCGTGGCGCTGGGCGGTGCGCAGGCGCGCTACGGCGTCGCGCCCGACCTGAGCACCTTCGGCAAGATCATCGGCGGCGGCATGCCGGTGGGCGCCTACGGCGGCCGGCGCGAGCTGATGGAGCAGGTCGCACCGGCGGGCCCGATCTACCAGGCCGGCACCCTCAGCGGAAATCCGGTGGCGATGGCGGCCGGACTCGCCATGCTCGACCTGGTCGGCGAACCGGGCTTCCATGACCGGTTGGAGGCGACCACCCACGCGCTGTGCGATGGCCTGGAGGCGGCCGCGCGCGATGCCGGCGTGCCGTTCACCACCACCCGCGTCGGCGCCATGTTCGGCATGTTCTTCACCGATGCGGCAACGGTGGACACCTACGCGCAGGCGGTGGCCTGCGACACGGCCGCATTCAACCGGTTCTTCCACGCGATGCTCGATCGCGGCGTGTTCCTGGCGCCGTCGGCGTTCGAGGCGGGCTTCGTGTCCAGCGCGCACGATGCGGAGGTCGTGGCCGCAACGCTGGAGGCGGCGCGCTCGGCGTTCCGGGATGTGGCCGATGTCCGCGCCGGCTGAACCGGGCGCGGCGCGGCCGGGAGACGGCGGCAGCCTGTTCGAGAAGGAGTACCTGCCGGCCTCGACCGAAGGTGCGCGCTATCGCTGGTTCCGGCGCATCTTCCACCACGATGCGCCGGACGAGCGCAACTTCGACCTGGTCCTGATCGCGACCATCTTGGCCAGCGTGGCGGTGGTCCTGCTCGACAGCATGCCCTCGGTGAAGGCGCGCTGGCATGTGTGGCTGTATGCCGCCGAATGGGCCTTCACCCTCGCCTTCACGATCGAATACGGCGTGCGGCTGTGGGTGGTGAAGCGGCCGCTGCGCTACGCGCGCAGTTTCTTCGGCGTGATCGACCTGCTGGCCATCCTGCCGACCTTCCTGTCGCTGCTGTTCCCGGCCTCGGCCTCGTTCACGGTGATTCGCGCCCTGCGCCTACTGCGCGTGTTCCGGGTGCTCAAGCTGGTCGAGTATTCCAGCGAAGCCGGGGTACTGATCCAGGCCCTGGTGCGCAGCCGTCGCAAGATCTCGGTGTTCATCGCCACGCTGATCACCATCGTCATCATCTTCGGGGCACTGATGTACGTGGTGGAAGGCCCGGAGCACGGGTTCAACAGCATTCCGGCCGGCATGTACTGGGCGGTGGTGACGGTGGGCACGGTGGGCTTCGGCGACATCGCGCCGGGTACGCCGTTCGGTCGCTTCGTCACCTCGGTGCTGATCGTCATCGGCTACAGCATCATCGCCGTGCCCACGGGCATCTACACGGCCGAGCTGGCCCGCTCGCTGCAGCCGCGACGGCGGCACGTACGCTGCGGCGAATGCGGGTTGCCCGACCACGAGGCCGACGCCTGGCACTGCCGCAAGTGCGGCCGCGCCCTGCCGCACGAGGACTGACGGGGGCCGGCCGCTAGCCCGTCCCGCGCAGCGCGCGCTCCAGGCGGGCCAGGCCTTCGCGCAGCTCGGCATCGGTGAGGTTGAGCGGTGGCACGAAGCGCAGCACGTCCGGACCGGCCTGCAGCAGCAACAGGCCCTGCCCCGCGGCCCGGTCCAGCAGTTCGCTCGCGCGCCCCGCGTGGGCCGGCGCCAGCACCGCACCCAGCATCAGGCCTCGGCCGCGGACCTGGGCAAACAGCCCCAGCTCGCGGTTCAAGCCCTCGATCCCGGCGCGCAGCGCCGCGCCCTGGCGGCTGACGTTGGCCAGGATCGCCGGCGAGGCCAGCTTGCGCAGCGCCACCCGGGCGACCGCCGCGGCCAGCGGATTGCCGCCGAAGGTGGTGCCATGGTCGCCGAACTGCATGACCCCGGACACCCGCGGCCCGGCCAGCATGGCGCCGATCGGGAAGCCGCCGCCCAGCGCCTTGGCCAGGGTGACGATGTCGGGCCGGACCTGGTCGTGCCAGTGCGCGAACAGCGTGCCCGTGCGCGACATGCCGCTCTGGATCTCGTCCAGCACCAGCAGCGCGCCGTGGTGGTCGCACAGCTCGCGCGCGGCACGCAGGAAGCCCGGGGCCGCCGGGGTGACGCCGCCCTCGCCCTGCACAGGCTCGACCATCACCGCGGCGACATCGCCACCGGCCATCGCCACTTCGAGCCCCGTGGCGTCGTTGAAATCGACATAGCGGAAGCCGCCGGGCAGCGGCTCGTAGCCGGCCTGGTACTTGGGCTGCGCGGTCGCGGTCACGGTCGCCAGGGTGCGGCCATGGAAACTGCCGCGAAAGGTGACGATCACGCGCCGGGCCGGTTCCCGGCCCTGCCCGGCAGCCCATTTGCGCACCAGCTTGATCGCGGCCTCGTTGGCCTCGGCGCCGGAATTGCACAGGAACACGCGATCGGCGAAGCGGGAGGCGGCGACCAGTTCCTCGGCCAGGCGCAGCGGCGGCTCGCTGTAGAAGACGTTGCTGGTGTGCCACAGGCGCCCGGCCTGCTCCGTGAGCGCGGCGACGAGGTCCGGATCGCTGTGGCCGAGGCTGCAGACCGCGATGCCGGCGGCGAAGTCGATGTAGTCGCGCCCTTCCAGGTCCCACAGGCGCGCGCCCTGGCCGCGGTCGAGGATCAGCGGCCGCTGGCGGTAGACCGGCAGGTAGCGCTGCTGGCCGAGGGCGACCAGGTCTGCGGTGGGATCGTGCTGGCTCATGCGCGTGACCGGGCGATGGGACGGGCCGGACATTGTGCCGCTTTCACGGCCGGCGCGACGGTGCGCGCGACCGGGTCTTCGCGCGACGCGGTCCGGTCGTCCATGCACGCAGGGCAGAGCCGCGCGCGGCCGCGCGCCTCACCAGCTGCCGGTATTGGGCATCGACGCCCAGGGCTCGGCCGGCGGCAGCGCCGCGCCCTTCTGCAGCAGCTCGATCGAGATCAGGTCGGGCGTGCGCACGAACGCCATCCGGCCGTCGCGCGGGGGACGGTTGATGGTCACGCCCATCGACTGCAGGTGGGCGCAGATGGCGTAGATGTCCTCGACCTCGAACGCCAGATGGCCGAAGTTGCGGGCACTGCCGTAATCCTCCGGCGGCGATCCGTCCTCCGGCGGCCAGTTGTACGTCAGCTCGATCTCGGCCTCGGGGTTGGCCGGCGCACCGAAGTAGACCAGCGTGAAGCGGCCGGCCTCGTTGTCCATGCGCCGGGTCTGGCGCAGGCCAAGGCCCTCGGTGAAGAAGCGGCTGGTGGCATCCAGGTCGTGGACGCGAATCATGGCGTGCAGGTACTTCATGGCGACTCCTGAGGGGACGGCGGCGCGTGGCGGCTGGCATTATCGCGTGCCATCCCGCCCACGGCGCCGCCATGACCCGTCCGCACCGTTTCGACACCCTCGCCGCGCATGCGGGGATCGCCCCCGACCCCGCCAGCGGCGCGCTGTCGCCGCCGCTGCAGCTGGCGACCACGTTCGAGCATGCGCCCGATGCCGCAACGCCCCTGGGCTATCTGTACCAGCGCTACGGCAACCCCAACCAGGTCCAGCTGGAGCAGGCGCTGGCGAGCCTCGACGGTGCGGCGCGCGCGATGTTCTTCGCCACCGGCATGACCGCCGGCACCACGGCCATGCTGGCGCTGCCGGCCGGCAGCGAGCTGCTGGTCGCCGACGATACCTACTTCGGCTACCGCGCGGTGGGGGCGAAGTGGCTGGACCGCTGGGGCGTGCGCCACCGCGTGGTCGACATGAGCGACCTGGATGCCGTGCGCGCTGCCCTCTCGCCAGCCACGCGCCTGCTGTGGGCCGAAACCCCGTCCAATCCACTGCTGAAGGTCTGCGACATCGCCGCCCTGGCCGACATCGCCCGCGGCGCCGGCGCGCGCCTGCTGGTCGACGGCACCTTCGCCACGCCCGCGCTGCAGCAGCCGCTGGCGCTCGGCGCGGACATCGTGCTGCATTCGGCCACGAAGTACCTGGGCGGGCATGGCGACGTGATGGGCGGCGTGCTGGCCTTCGCGGCCGACGACGACTTCGCCGCCGAGTGCAACGAGCTGCGCGGCCAGACCGGCAACACCGCCTCGCCCTTCGCCGCCTGGCTGGTGCTGCGCGGGCTGCGCACACTGCCCGTGCGGGTGGAGCGGCATTGCCGCAATGCGCTGGCGGTGGCGCAGTTCCTGGCTTCGCACCCGCGCGTGGAGGCCGTGCACTACCCCGGGCTTGCATCACATCCGGGCCACGCCACGGCCGCGCGCCAGATGCGCGGCGGCTTCGGCGGCATGCTCTCCTTCGAGATGGCAGGCGGACGCGAGGCGGCGCTCGCGGCGGCCGGGCGGCTGGCGCTGTTCACCAACGCCACCTCGCTGGGTTCGACCGAGTCCCTGGTCGAGCACCGCGCGTCGATCGAAGGCGCGCAGTCGGCTTCGCCACCCGGACTGTTGCGGCTGTCGGTGGGACTGGAGGATCCGCTGGACCTGGTCGACGACCTCGCGCAGGCGCTGGGCTGAGGCCGGCGCGGCTCAGTCCAGGAAGAGGTCCGGGTACAGCGGCTGCGCCGGATCGACGGCGTAGCCGGACAGGTCGGTGACGCCGGCCTCGGCCAGTACCTCGTCGTCGATCAGGAAGCGGCCGGTGAAGCCCGCGGCCGGACGGGTCAGGATGGCGTGCGCGGCGTCGGCCATGATCTCCGGCGAACGACCGTTGCCCACCGACACGCCCGGGATCATGTTCAGCGCGTCGGTCGCGATCAGCGTCCGGGGCCACAGCGCGTTGATCGCGACACCGCGGTCGGCAAACTCGGCTGCCAGGCCCAGCGTCACGAAGCTCATGCCCATCTTGGCCAGGGTGTAGCCGGTGTGCGGCCCCCACCACTTCGGGTCCAGCGACGGCGGCGGGCACAGGGTGAGGATGTGCGGATTCGGCGCCTGCAGCAGCTGCGGCAGGCAGGCCTGCGCGCACAGGAAGCTGCCGCGCGCGTTGACCTGCTGCATCAGGTCGAAGCGCTTCATCGGCGTATCGAGCGTGCCGCGCAGCCAGATCGCGCTGGCGTTGTTGACCAGGATGTCCAGGCCGCCGAAGACGTCCACCGTCCGCGCCACCGCATCGCGTACCTGCTCCTCCTCGCGGATGTCGCAGCGGATCGCCAGCGCGCGACCGCCAGCCTCCTCCACCGCCCGCGCCGCGGTGTGGATGGTGCCTGGCAGCCTGGGGTTGGGCACGTCGGACTTGGCGGCGATCACCACGTTGGCGCCGTCGCGCGCCGCGCGCAGGGCGATCGCCAGGCCGATGCCGCGCGAGGCGCCGGTGATGAAGAGGGTCTTGCCTTGGAGAGCCGGCATTGGGGATTCGGGATGCGTGATTGCCGAAGCCTACCCCAACCGGCGCTTCCGAATCCCGATCCCGGTTCCCCATACGCCCTGCACAGCCGCAGGCTGGTCGTCCCCTGCCCTCAGGGCTTCGGCCCCTGCCCCTCGTTGTCTTCCCATTTCAGCAGCCGGCGGGTCACGAAGCGGTAGACCGGCTTGCCGGTCCGGAACCACACGTCGCGCACCCAGGAACTGCGCTTGAGCAGGCGCTTCTCCACCGGCGTCAGCGCCTCCGGGCAGTACATGCGCTTGTGCTTGAGCAGGTGGCGCAGGTCCTCGCGGAACAGCAGGCGCATCCAGCGCGCGCGCGGATCGCCGCGGCTGGCGAGCTGGAAGTCGATCAGCGCGGGGCGGCCGTCCTCAAGCACCAGCCAGTTCGCTTCCTTGGCCAGGTCGTTGTGGGCGATGCCGCGGCGATGCAGTTGCAGGAGCAGCCGGCGTGCGGCATGGAACCAGGCGGCATCGCCGCGCGGCGGACGCTGGTACATGGCCGCGCCGGCCATGTAGCTGCGGTCGAGCCGGCGCCCATCCCAGGCCAGCAGTTGCGGAACATCGGCCATGCCGTCCACGGCACGCAACGCCAGCGCCTCGCGGCGCGCCAGCCACCACGCCGGCAGGCGCAGCCACGGCGGCACGTGCGCGAGGTCGCGCCGGACGAACGGACCCTCCGGCCCCTGCATGAGCGAGATCCGGCCGAAACTGTCGGCCTTGAGCGCGCGGGTCTCGGTGGCGGCATCGTGCTGCATCGCCACAGTGTAGGCGAGCAGCCAGCGCCGGCTGTCATAATCGGCCGATGGACTCCGGCTGGTTCGACGCCACGCTCGCCTGGATCAGCGCGCACCCCGTCGCGGCCGGCGGCCTGATCTTCCTCATCGCGTTCTGCGACGCGATCGTGGTGCTGGGCATCGTGGTGCCGGCCCTGCCGCTGCTGTTCGCGATCGGTGCGCTGATCGGCCTCGGCCACATCGACGGCACCTACGCCATCACCTGCGCCGCGCTCGGCGCGTTCGCGGGCGACGGCATCGGCTACTGGGTGGGCCAGCGCTGGGGCTCGCGGCTGCGCGAGCACTGGCCGTTCTCGCGCTATCCGCAATTGCTCGACCGCGGCGAACAGGTGTTCCGGCGGCACGGCATCAAGGGAATCCTGATCGCGCGCTTCGTCGGCGCCATCCGCGCCTTCGTACCCGCGATCGCCGGCATGCTGGGCATGCCGCTGCGGCGCTACGTGCCGATGAGCCTGCTGGCCTGCTTCCTGTGGGCCGGCCTGTTCCTGGCGCCCGGCTGGATCTTCGGCGCGTCCTACGACGCCGTCGCCGCGGTGGCCGACCGGCTGGTGCTGGTGCTCGGCGGCCTGCTGCTGGTGCTGGCACTGGCGTGGGCGGGCGTGCTCTACACCTATCGCTGGTTCGACCGCCACGCCAACGCCCTGCTGGCGCAGCTGCTGCACTGGACCCGCGCGCACCCGCGTCTTGGCCGCTATGCCGCGGCGCTGGTGGACCCGCGGCGCCCCGAGTCGGCCTCGCTGGCGGTCCTCGCCGCCTGCCTGCTGGCGATCGGCTGGGCGTGGTTCGCGCTGCTGGGCACGGTGTGGATGCGCGGCGAGCCGCTGGCGCTGGACCTGACCGTGTTCCAGGCCATGTACACCCTGCGCAACCCGCTGGCCGACCGGCTGATGGCGGGCCTGGCCTCGATCGGCGACTGGGAGGTGATCCTGCCGGCCGCGACGCTGGCGCTGCTGTGGCTGCTGTGGCGCAGGCGCTGGATCGCCGCGGCGCACTGGTTGGCCGCCCTGGCCTTCGGGCTGGTGCTCACCACCGGCCTGTCGCAGCTGATCGACATGCCGCTGCCGCCCACCGCCCACAGCGGTTTCGGCTTCCCCTCGGTGGCGGTGACGATGACCACGATCACGTTCGGCTTCTTCGCCGTGCTGATCGCCCGCGAGCTGCCGGGGCGCAGCCGGGTGTGGCCCTACCTGGTGGCCGGGATCGTCGGCGTGGTGCTGGGCTTCGCGCGCCTGTACCTGGGCGCCCACTGGCTGAGCGACGTCGTCGGCGGGATGCTGCTGGGGATCGTCTGGCTGCTGGTGCTGGGGCTGGCCTACCGCCGGCACGTGGCGCGCTCGTTCTGGATGCGGCCGCTGGCGGCGGTCTTCTACCTCAGCTTCACCCTGGCCGCGTTGTGGCATGCGCCCCGCGCGGTGGATCCGCTGCTCGACCGCTTCCACGCGCCAGAACCGGCGATGGTGCTGGAGCGCGAGGCATGGTGGGACGCGGACTGGAACCGGCTGCCGGCGCAGCGGCGCGAACGCGACGCCAGCCGGCGCTGGGCGCTGGAGATCCAGATCGCCGGTCCGCTCGAGCCGCTGCAGGGCCATCTGCAGTCCCTGGGCTGGAAGGCACAGCCGCAAGCGGACTGGATCGCCACGCTGGGCCTGCTCGACGACGATACGCCCGCATCGGAGCAGGCGGTGCTGCCGGCCACGCTGGGCTCGGAGGCCGAAGTCCTGCTGCTGCGACGGCCGGCGGGCGAAGGCCGGCTGCAGACGCTGCGACTGTGGCGCGCCCCGGCGCGCCTGGTCGACGGTACCCCGTTATGGATCGGCACCACCCAGACGCTCTCGTTCGAACGTCCGCTCGGCGGACTGTTCGGAATCTGGCTGCCGGTGCTCGACGACGATGCCGCCCACGCAGCCGTACACCGCGCCCTCACCGGCTTCCCGATGCGGCAGGAACCGCATCCCCACACGGGGGCACCGGTCCTGCGGCTGCGCACCGACCGTGCCGCACCGGGCAGGAGCCGGGCCCCTGCACCGTGAGCGCCGCCGCGCCCCGACGGCTCTTCAGAGGATCAGTTCGAGCATGGCGTCCAGACGGCGATCCGGGTCGTCTTCCTCCAGCAGCCGCTGGCGCTGCCCGAGCGTGAGCGGCAGCAGTTCGGCCAGCCTCCAGCCCACCCAGGCCGCCTCGTCGAAGCGCCGCTCGGGGATGGCCACGTCGGCATCCAGCTGCTCGAGGATCCGTCTCAGCACCTCGCCCAGCAGCGCGTGCTGGGGCTGAAGTTCGGCCACCGGGTCGGGTTCGCACCAGGCCACGTCGGCCTCCACCAGGCCGTTGTCGCGCACGCGCGTGCTGCCGAGACGGAAGCGGCGATGACCGCGCAGGCGCAACTGCAGAAGTCCGTCCGCGCCCGTATCGAAATCCTCGATGCGCGCCTCGGTGCCGCAGGCCACCGGCACGGCGGGCGTGCCGGCTTCATCGCCCTTGGCAATCAGGCAGATCCCGAATCCGCTGTCCCGACGCCCGCATTCGCGCACCAGGTCGAGATAACGCGGCTCGAACACGCGCAGCCCCAGCGCGGCGCCGGGTACCAGCACGGTGTGCAACGGGAACAAGGGCAGCGTGTCGGCCATGGCGGCACAGTCTAGGCCAGCCGGTTCGGCCCCCCGTGGACGCCGGCTGCGCCCGTACCGGCCGGCCGGCCATCCCGGGCCTCGTGCGCCGGACCGCAGGCCGCACCGGGCACGCACGCCTCATGCACGCCCACGCCTGTCGCGCAGCGCCAGCAGGGCGCCGGGCTTCCAGCCCCCGCAGCGGCGGGAAGCCTCATGCCTTCCGCAACTGCGTCAGGAACCTGTGCGGGGCGCCGTCGAAGCCACCGTTGGACATGAACACGACGTGGTCGCCCTGGCGCACGCACTCCGCAAGCGCCTCCAGCAATGCGTCGGCATCGGCCACCGCCCGCGCCTCCCCGCGTACCGCCGACACCACCTTCGCCGCATCCCACGGCAACTCCGGGCGGGCGAGGAACAGCACCACGTCCGCCCCGTCCAGCGAGGGCGCCAGCGCATCGGCGTGCGCGCCCAGCCGCATCGAATTGCTGCGCGGCTCCATCGCCACCACGATCCGCGTCGCGCCCACGCGGGCGCGCAGGCCCGCGAGCGTGGTGGCGATCGCCGTGGGGTGATGCGCGAAGTCGTCGTACACGCTGACGCCACGCGCCTGCCCCAACAGCTCCATGCGCCGCTTCACGCCGCGAAAGTCCGCCAGCGCAGGCAGTACGCCGGTCACGTCGACGCCCACGGCCGCACAGGCGGCCAGGGCGGCGAGCCCGTTGAGCACGTTGTGGTCGCCCAGCAGCGGCCATTCCACCGTGCCGAGCACCTGTCCGCCGTGCACCACCTCGAACGCGCCGCCGTCCTCGCGCAGCTTCCGCGCCTGCCACTCGAAGCCCGCGTCGAAGCCGAAGCGTTCGATCGGCGTCCAGCAGCCCATCTCCAGCACCTGGCGCAGGTGCGTGTCGTGGCCGTTGACGATCAGGCGCCCGCGTCCGGGCACCGTACGCACCAGGTGGTGGAACTGGCGCTGGATCGCGGCCACGTCGGGGAAGATGTCTGCGTGGTCGTATTCGAGGTTGTTCAGGATCGCCACCAGCGGCCGGTAGTGGACGAACTTGCTGCGCTTGTCGAAGAACGCGGTGTCGTATTCGTCGGCCTCCACCACGAATTCACGGCCGGCACCCACTCGGGCCGACACGCCGAAGTCGCCGGCCACGCCGCCGATCAGGAACCCCGGATCGCGGCCAGCCGCGTCAAGCAGGAAGGCCAGGATCGTGGTGGTGGTGGTCTTGCCGTGGGTGCCGGCGACCGCCAGCACGTCGCGGCCCGGAAGCACGCGGTCGCGCAGCCATTCGGCGCCGGAGGTGTAGGCGAGGCCGCTGTCGAGCACTGCCTCCACCGCCGGGTTGCCGCGCGAGAGCGCGTTGCCGATCACCACCGTGTCGCAGTCGCCGGAGATGTTCCCGGGCAGGTAGCCCTGCCGCAGGGCGATGCCCAGCTGCTCGAGCTGGGTCGACATCGGCGGATACACCGCCTGGTCGCTGCCCTCGACGTCGTGGCCGAGCTCGCGGGCCAGCGCGGCGACGCCGCCCATGAAGGTGCCGGCGATGCCGAGGATGTGGAGTTTCAAGGCGGACCTGCGTGCGGCATGACAGCCGCGCACTTTACCCAAACCGGCGCCACCGGGCGGAATGACCTCGGTCAAGGCCGGTTGCGCGCGGCCGGCTAGACTGTGCGCATCACCTGTGTCCGGGAGTCCCCGCCATGACCCGCATCCTCCTTGCCATCCCGGTGCTCGCCCTGCTGCTGGCCGGCTGCAGCGCCGTCGGATCGGCCGGCGCCGTCGCCGGCGAGGCGACCGCCGCCGCGCCTGCCCAGGCCGGGGCGCTGCCGTCGATGACGGTGCACAAGCACCCGACCTGCGGCTGCTGCGCCGTGTGGATCGATCATGTGCGCGAGGCCGGCTTCCACGTGGAGGTGCGCGACGTCGAGGACATGGCGTCGGTGAAGGACGCGGCCGGAGTGCCGATGGAGGCCGCTTCCTGCCACACCGCCGAGGTGGCCGGGTACTTCGTCGAAGGCCACGTCCCGGCCGCGGACATCGTCCGGCTGCTGCGCGAGCGCCCCGCGGCGCGCGGCCTGGCGGTGCCCGGGATGCCGCTCGGATCCCCGGGCATGGAGCATCCGGACGGCATCGTGCATCCCTACAGCGTCGCGCTGGTGCTTGAGGACGGCAGCAGCCGCGAGTTCAACCGCTATCCGGCCGAGTGAGGATTGCGCGTTTCGCAGCGCGACCGCGCAAAGGGGGCGGGGCGACCGCCTGCACGGGAACCGGGAGGGCCGGACACCGGGGACGATGCAACCGGGAAACCGGGACGTCTGACGGGATGCCGCGGCGGTTCGAGGCGCGGGACGGCGTCCCGGCCAGCCGCCTTCAACCGACCGCCTTCTCCGGCGCGATCGCCTCGACGATCCGGGTGAACACCTCGTCCAGCGTGCCCACGCCATCGACGATGGTGAGCTGGCCATGCTGGCGGTAGAACTCGATCACCGGCGCGGTCTGCTGGTCGTAGACCTCCAGCCGCTTGCGCACCGATTCAGGGTTGTCGTCGGCGCGGCCCTCGGCCTTGGCGCGCCCGGCCAGGCGGTCGATGATCAGCTCGTTGTCGACGGTCAGCAGCACCGCCGC